>DKLU01000079.1 GCA_002455915.1 Chryseobacterium sp. UBA6632 | reverse complement strand
ATGCTTCGACAAGCTCAGCATGACAGCGCTACAAATATTCTAAAGAATAAAGAATAGTATTAGAAATGTCATGCTGAGCTTGCCGAAGCTTTTTTAGTTTAAACGATGACTTAAATTTTAATTAAAAAAATTAAGTCCGATTGCCGTAAGCACCGCCATTACGAAAGTCATAATCCCGACTTGCTTCAAAAACGGATCTAATTCTTTCGGTTGCTTTACAGACATGATGCTTCTTCTTAATTTTGCCAACGGAAACAAAAGAATCATCACGATAAAAACATAATAATTTTTAGTCTGGATGAAACCGTTCATCGCTAAAAAGATAAGAATTAAGATTAAAGGTAATTGCAAAAGGATCATTTCATAAATCATTGCATTTTTAAACCCTATTCTTAAAGCAAAGCTGTTTTTGCCTGAAAGTTTATCGCTTTCGATATCTCTCATATTGTTAAGGTTCAATACTGCCATACTCATCATTCCTATGGCTGTTCCGGGTAATAAAATATCCCAGCTGAAAGTTTTTGTAAATAAAAAATAACTTCCGCAAACAGAAACCAATCCAAAAAAGATAAATACGAAAATATCTCCTAAGCCCATGTATCCATACGGTTTCTTACCAACAGTATACCCAATAGCTGCTAAAATACTTGCAACCCCAATTCCTATAAAAATGTAAAATTCATTTACGTAATTTGGAATAAAAGCTACGTATAAAAGCGCAATTGTTGCCACAAAAGACAAAACAGAAAAAAGAATCACCGCATTTTTCATTTGCTTTGCTGTAATTTTTCCAGATGCTACTGCTCTCGCTTCAGCTTCTGTTGCTCTTTTGGCATCCGTTCCTTTTATACCGTCTCCATAATCGTTCGCGTAGTTGGATAAAACCTGATACAAGAGCGTAACAACCAATGCCAATGCAAAGATCTTCCAGTCCCAGGTTCCCCCTTGTCCCCAAAGCCTCCATTTTGCAATGAATGCTCCCATTATAATTCCGCTCAGGGAAAGCGGTAATGTTCTAAGCCTTGCGGCTTGTATCCAATCTTTCATAGTTTATAAGTAATGAGTAATGGGTAATAAGTAATGCTCAAATTGCTCATTACTTATTATCAATTACTTATGTTATGATATCCACTGATCTTTTCCGAAATCCGGTTTTCTTTTTTCTAAGAAAGCATTTCTACCTTCTTTTGCTTCTTCCGTCATATAAGCCAAACGTGTTGCTTCTCCTGCAAAAACCTGTTGACCAACCATTCCGTCGTCTGTAAGGTTCATGGCGAATTTCAGCATTCTGATTGATGTCGGAGATTTTGCTAAAATTTCCTGTGCCCATTCGTAAGCTGTATCTTCTAATTCGTCGTGAGGAATTACGGCATTTACCATTCCCATTTCAAAAGCTTCCTGCGCTGAATAATTTCTTCCTAAAAAGAAAATTTCACGCGCTTTTTTCTGTCCGACCATTTTAGCTAAATAAGCAGAACCATAACCTCCATCAAAACTAGTAACATCAGCATCGGTTTGTTTGAAAATTGCGTGCTCCTTACTTGCCAACGTTAAATCGCAAACCACGTGAAGAGAGTGCCCTCCACCAACAGCCCATCCCGGAACAACGGCAATTACCGCTTTAGGCATGAAACGAATCAAACGCTGAACTTCTAAAATATTCAAACGGTGTCTCCCGTCTTCCCCAACGTACCCCTGATGACCTCTTGCTTTTTGATCTCCACCACTGCAGAAAGCCCAACCTCCGTCTTTCGGACTTGGCCCTTCTCCTGAAAGCAAAACAACCCCGATAGAAGGATCTTCTGAGGCATCATAAAAAGCATCGTATAGTTCTGAAGTTGTCTTTGGTCTGAAGGCATTACGAATTTCCGGTCTGTTGAAAGCGATTCTCGCTACACCGTTACATTTTTTGTAAGTAATATCATCGTATTCTTTGACGGTTTTCCACTCGATCATCTTGTAAAAATTTTTCCCAAAGATACGGAATTAGAGAGAATTTTAACATTGATTTTTAATGATAATCGTTGTGAATTTTAAGATAAATATTGACTGTTTTTAATGTCTAAATTATTTTAGCGCAAAGTTTTTTTACTACTAATTGTTCTTAAGTTAAACAAAGGCATTTCACTTAAATAATTGAAAAGATTTTTGACTAAAGTCGAATTAGATCCTAGAAATAAAAATGCTTCAACAGGCTCAGCATGACATCGCTAATATATGATACTTAAAGAAATAACAATGATCATTTAAAAAGGAAAAATTAAAGCAAAATCCATAAAAAAAACCGAAACAAAAATGTTCCGGTTTTATATTTAATTCTAAATAGTTAAAATTATTTAGCGGGCTGTTTTGCTTCAAGCTCAGCTTCTTTAGCTTTCATCTCAGCCATTTTCGCTTGGTTCTTAGTAATACTGTAAATATCTTTTAATGTAGAAACAGCATCTATACTTGTTGGTATAGCTTTATACCAGCTTTCGGCGTAAGGTAATGCTTTTTCAAATTTTGCTTTTCTAGCATCAATAAGCTTGGTAGCTTCATCCGGTTTTGTTTTTCTTAAAGAATTGATCTCTTCAACCACTTTAGCATCATCACCGATTGTTGTATATACTAAATTTTGATAAGCATTTTCGAAATCAGGCTTTAATTGAACTGCTTTTTTAAAAGATTCAATAGCAACATCTGTGCTTCCAGGATCTTTAGCCTGTAAAACTCCTAAATTATACCAATTGGTTGCATCATTAGGGTTTTTAGCCAACTGCTCTTTTAAGTTCTGCATGAATTTATCGGTATTACCAGATGCGTACAGCGCAGAGCCTTGAACCTCTTTAAGCTTTGTACTATTAGGAAATTTAGCCAAACCCTTTTCAACCAATGCTATTGCTTCGTCATTTTTTTTAGCATTTAATAATAGAGTAGATAAAGTTTCATACAAATCCGATTCTACACTAGGTGTTTGCTCAGTTTTGAAATCTGTATAATCTTTTGAAGAATTCTTCTTCAATAAATCCCAAGTCTTTTTATCATAAGCAGAAACATTCCCTGCTTTATCCTTGGCCGTATACGTTGTCTGAACCCCAGTATATCCTGAATTAATTAAATCCTGATAAATTTTGATAGCAGCATCGCTGTTGTTAGCTAATGCATAACTCAATCCAGCATAATACATATACGTTTTGTCATCCTGCCCGTTTGCTTTTAGCAAGTCATAAACTTCTACAAATTTAGGAGCCGATGCCGCGTAGTTTTTAGCATTATATGCATCCATAGCTGCTTTGTTAGCGCTCTGTAGTTTAGCATTCACATCCTCTTTTTGTCCGAAAGCAAAAGCTGATGCTACAATTGCCAAACTTAAAATTAGCTTTTTCATAATCACTATTTTATATTAATTGTACAATATTATTCTTCTGAATCAGAATCCTCAGTTTCCTCCGCAGGGTTTTCGTTTTCTGCCTGAGGTGTTTCTGCATTGTTTTCCTGGTTATCAAATAGCGTTCCTATAATTTCTCCATTTTCCTCCGTTCCTTCTTCTTCCTCATTCTCTTCTACATCTTTATCCATTTCTACTTTTGCAATGGCTGCAATTTCGTCATTCTTTTTAAGGTTAATCATTTTAACCCCTTGCGTATTTCTACCCATTACCCTCATCTCATCCATATTCATACGAATAGCAACTCCGGACTTGTTGATGATCATTAAACCATCCTCGTCTGTAACGTTTTGGATTGCAATAAGATTTCCTGTTTTTTCGGTAATGTTCAGGGTAATAACTCCTTTTCCACCTCTGTTGGTAATTCTGTAATCTTCTACCGCAGTTCTCTTACCGTATCCTTTTTCAGATACCACAAGCACTGTTTCGTTCTCCACATCATTCACAACAATCATACCAATGGCCTCGTCATTATCTTCCATCGCAATACCACGAACCCCGATAGAACCTCTACCTACCTCTCTTACTTTTTCTTCAGGGAAACGGATACATTTACCATTTTTCGTAGCAATCATAATCTGAGAACTTCCGTTTGTTAAATAAGCCCCTAACAATTGGTCATTATCTCTAATTTCAATAGCATTTACACCATTTACTCTCGGTCTTGAATATGCTTCAAGAGACGTTTTCTTAATCGTACCATTTTTGGTTACCATTACAACGCTCATTTGGTTTACATATTCGGCATCCTTCAAGTTATTGGTTCTGATATATGCTTTGATCTTATCGTCCGGTTCGATGTTAATTAAGTTCTGTACCGCTCTTCCTTTTGCTGTTTTAGAACCTTCAGGAATTTCAAATACTCTTAACCAATAACATCTTCCTTTTTCCGTAAAGAACAACATGTATTGGTGATTCGTAGCCGAAACAATATACTCCAAGAAATCGGAATCTCTTGTTGTCGCCGCTTTGTTTCCTACACCACCTCTACTTTGAATTTTATATTCCGAAAGCAACGTTCTCTTCACATATCCTGCGTGAGAAATCGTAAGAACCACAGATTCGTTCGGTATAATATCTTCAATAGACATTTCACCACCTGAATAATCGATTTCTGTTCTTCTTTCGTCGCCGTATTTTTCTTTAATTTCAACTAGTTCATCCTTAATGATCTGGAATCTTCTTGGTTCATTCGCCAAAATATCTTCCAAATCAGCAATTTCTTTCATAATTGCATCATATTCATCACGGATCTTATCAAGCTCCATTCCCGTCAAACGAGCAAGACGTAGGTCTAGAATCGCCTGAGCCTGAATTTCAGAAAGTTCGAATTCTGTAATCAAACCTTCCTTCGCAGCCTGTGGATTTGAAGAGTGACGGATAATTGAAATCGCTTTATCTAAAGCATCCTGTGTTCCGATCACTTTCATGAAACCTTCTAAGATATGAGCTCTTTCCTTCGCTTTTCTAAGCTCGTACTGAGTTCTTCTTACAATTACTTCATGTCTGTGTTCCACGAAATGGTGGATGATATCTTTAAGGTTTAACTGCTCTGGTCTACCATGAACCAAGGCAATATTATTAACACTGAAAGATGTCTGAAGCGACGTATATTTATATAATAAGTTTAAAACAACGTTTGGAATTGCATCGTGTTTCAATTCATAAACAATACGAAGACCTCTTCTGTCGGACTCGTCTCTGATCTCGTAAATTCCAGGAATTTTTTCATCTTTTACAAGTTCAGCAGTTCTGGCGATCATCTCTGCTTTGTTCACTTGATAAGGAACTTCGTTTACGATGATAGCATTTCTGTTTCCGATTTCCTCAAAAGCAACTTTAGCTCTTAAAACAACTCTACCTCTACCCGTGTGGAAAGCATCTCTCACCCCGTCATAACCATAGATAATACCTCCTGTAGGGAAATCCGGCGCTATGATGTGCTGCATTAATTCATCGATTGTAATTTCTTTATTATCGATATAGGCACAGATCGCGTTGATAGATTCCGTTAAATTATGAGGAGCCATGTTGGTTGCCATACCTACCGCGATACCGGAAGTTCCGTTTACCAAAAGGTTAGGAATTTTTGAAGGCAAAACTGTTGGTTCCTGTAAGCTGTCGTCGAAGTTATTCTGGAAATCTACCGTTTCTTTATCTAAGTCTGAAAGAACCTCATCAGAGATTTTTTTCAATCTAGCTTCGGTATAACGCATTGCTGCAGGCGGGTCACCATCCATTGAACCGAAGTTACCCTGCCCGTCTACCTGAGGATAACGCAAGCTCCAGTCTTGTGCCATTCTCACCATTGCATCGTATACAGAAGAGTCTCCGTGTGGGTGATACTTACCTAAAACGTCTCCAACAATTCTCGCAGATTTTAAATATTTTCTGTTAGAAAAAACCCCTAATCCATACATACCATAAAGCACTCTTCTATGAACGGGTTTCAAGCCATCTCTTACGTCTGGTAGCGCTCTTGACACGATAACCGACATCGAATAATCGATATAAGATGACTTCATTTCATCAACAATGTTGATAGGAATTAGTCTTTCTCCTTCTTTTTGCATAAACAAATTTTATTATAATGATTTCCAAACCTTTAGCTGTGAGCTTGAAAATTATTTATTTTGTATTTTTATTAACGGGCTAATTTACGAAAAATTTGCCGATTTTTGCGGTAGAATTTATCCAAAAAATCTTAAAAATTCATAAAATATGAGCGTATTGAGTATAACTTTCCACTGCACGAAAAATAATCTTGAAGAATGGGAAAATTATATTGATGAAACATTGATTTTAATGACAGAAAATTTAATGGATGTCAATAAATATATTCTTTCGGAAGTTCACAGCGACTATATCGACGAAGGAAAAAACTATAATCTTCTTTTGATTTTTGATAATGATGACCTTCGAGAAGATTTCGTAAAAAGCGAACTAGAAAATATCGCCGAGCGAGTGGAAAAACAATTCGGACAGGAAGTGATGATCTTCAATACTTTTCTGAATCCGAAGAAATCGAGAATGTAATTAAATTTACATTTTCTTTATAAAGCAAAAGCACTGAAAAATTTCAGTGCTTTTTTATTTTTTCTCAATTGAATCATCTGTGGTGTCCCCGTCCGCGACCTTTATGATGTCCATGACCGTGCCCATGCCCTTTTTTCTCATAGATATACACTTTTCTAGCGTGCCCTGGAGGTCTTCCTCTTCTTCCGTGATGTTCATGAACAACGCATGAAGTCAGCATCAACATTACTGTCGTAACTCCGACAATTTTAATCAAACCTTTCATTATTTTTCTTTTTCAAATTTCGATATGAAAAATGTCAAGGTTAATGCCAAAATGAGTTGGAGAGTTTTAAGTGTTTATGAGTATTTGATGTAAAGTGTTGTTTTTGAGATTTTTATTGATCGATTAAAAATTTGGAGATTTGGGGGATTTAGAAATTACATCATGTATGTTTGCGAATCGGATTAGCATCCGATTCTGGTTTAATTCGTCCTTTCAGGACTCATCAACTATCAAAATTAATCAATCGCATCGCTTCTCTTTTCCAGCATCACCGCATCTTTCCACTCGCCATTGATCTTGGCTAATTTTTTTCTTACGCCTACTGTTCGGAAACCATTTTCTGATGAAATTTTAATGCATTCACATTTTCGGGAAAGAGATTCGTCTGTAAAGTCCAGAATCCGTGGTTCTCGCTATCCAAAATCAGCTTTTTAAGCAAAATCGAACCTAGGCCTAACCCCTGATGATTATTGTCTAAATAAATGCTTACTTCGGCAACGCCTTTAAAACTTTCTCTTTTGCTAATTGGCTTTAAAGCACACCAGCCAATCACTTCATTGGTTTCATTCTCCAACACCCAGCGGCAGTCGTTATAAAAATCCATATTCCAGGCTTCGGCGGTGGGAATAGTCGTCTCAAAGGTAGCGATTCCGCTTTCCACACCTTGTCGGAAAATCTCTAAAACCTTCACCTCATCCCCGGGAAGCATTTCTCGCAGTTCGTAATTCATGATTTATCTAAGATATTTTCGTTTATTTTTTCTTTTAATTCTAGAATAATGTGTCTGCTTGCTTTTTTCATCCTCAGAAATAACGCTGATATTTCCGTCTACTTCCAAAATCGACAGTTTTACATTTTCTATTCCCTCCACTCCATGTTCGCGAATCGCTTCCTCTAATTCATCTTTGGTAATTTTCACTTTGTTTAAAGCAGTTATATCAATTTTGCCATCTCTCACCAAGATTACAGGATCTTCCTCCATAAAGCTCTCAAATTTATGATTCGCAAACATGAGCCTTTTCAAAATAAAATTAGCTGCAAAAAGAACCAAGGCAGCCACCAAACCTCCCTGAAGAGAAGTATCCGGACCTACCATTGCATTCTGAACCGCATTGGAGATCAACAATAGCAAAACCACGTCTCCAGCGTTCAACTGAGAAAGCTGATTTTTCCCAAACAAACGTATGGCAACCACCATGAAAAGGTAGACACACAGGGAACGGACAACCACATCGAGAATCGGATTCACAGGAATTTATTTATACTCAAATGTATACATTTTTATGATTGAATTGATGATATGATGCACAAAAAAACCGCTCTATACAAAGCGGCTTAAAATTTTAAGGACATTGTGCAATCGGAACGGTGCTACAAACTGTTTTGTTTAATCTTTCGCAGTAAACGCAGTATTGCTTCGGTTGTCCTCCGTACACTGACTTTAAGTCTGATTTTGTTAGTTTCTTTAAATTTTTCATATCGTTTTAATTTTGTGGATTAAATATAAAACGAAAATTATTCTTAAATATTACAATTTTACAATCAAACATTCTACGATTTACATATTAACGTTCTATTTATTAAGGGCTTCGACAAGCTCAGCCAGACAAAGTTATAAAAACAAAACCACACAAAATTTGCGTGGCTTCGTAAAAAAAATTTTATGAAAATTATCTGTTTATCTATTGTTGATTTCCACTGTTACTGGCATTACATACGTATAAGCAACCAAATTTTCATTCAGTTTTTTGCGGTCTACTTTATAATCCAACTCGCTTAGAACAGTTTCAATTTCTTTACTTACACTTTTACAATCGCCATTAGAATGTACATTCACGATTTTTCCGTTTTTTGCTATATCGAATTTCACGACCGAGTTTACGGTTCCCTGTTTATAATCTGTATTGGTAAGATCAAAGTTTTCCATCAGTCGGCTTCTGATATCGTTGAATGTTTCACTTTTGCTCAACTGAATCTCTTCAATCATATTATCATTGGTTGTTTGTGCTTTCGCAGTATTCATTATCATTGAAAAACCACTTACAAAAAGTAATGCCACAAATATTTGAATTTTATTTCTCATAACTCACTGGTTTAAAATATTATACTAAACTATTTTTGTATCTCTTAACCAAAGTTAATTAAAATAATTCATATTAAATTCACATATCGTTAACATTGGGTTAATATTAAAATTTAAATATTTGATTTTCAATTGAATAAATTTTTAAAATAATTGAAAATTTAATATTGGGAGTTGATTTTTGGGTATAAAAAAGGCTAAACTGTATTTGTTTAGCCTTATATTTAAAAAAATTAATTTAAAATTTGACCTACATGATGTAATAAATTTAATAATTTAGGCGTCTTTTCTACAAAGTCTACGCCTAAAAAAGTAATATTTTTCCAGTCATTAAGTCTTTTTCCCAAATCCAATACTGTATCATGCCATTTTCTTAACATTGTTTTAGATTCCTGAACTGCGACTTCTGTTTCGGCCTCTTTTAATTCTATTAAATCTTTCATTCCCTCAATAAAAATACTTTTCCATTCTTCATTTTCTATTTTTAGTTGTTGGAATTCTCTTAGAATTTCTTCTGCTTTTAAAACATTAGGATTTGTTGAATATGAATTAAAATTGTTTGTTTGAGTATTGTTGCTTCCTCCAAATTGATTGCCGTTAAATGTCGAACCTTGTCCAAAATTAAATTGATCACCCATTAATATTTAGTTTTCTTGTTTATTATTTTTTCCTCCAAATTGACTCTTATCAAAGTGAGAATTGTTAGCAAATTTAAATTTATCGCCATATGTTTCAATAAAAACCCTTTCAATATTCATATCTATTCTAGGGGATTTATTTAATATTTTATTCAATTCTTCACGTGTATAAAATTCTATTATTTTTTTATCATACACTTCACCCAAAAGTTTTAGAATTTCTACATTATCGTAAGAAGTTTGACATTCAATTGTATATTTATTATTTTTAGTTCTCTTAATTAAATCTGATTTTAAATATAAATTTTTATCTATATTTTTTTTACAATCACTGCAATTACAAGGTATTAATTCTTGTATCTCTAAATTTTCAAACC
>DKLU01000078.1:9650-12347 GCA_002455915.1 Chryseobacterium sp. UBA6632 | reverse complement strand
GGAAAAAGCTTCTAAAGAAACTTTATATTATTCTCCAAAAAACGTTTGATACAAAAGATAAAGATTCAGAATAATAATCACAAATGAAATAACCCAAACACAAGTTTTCATAAATGGTTTATTCACAAATTCACCCATTTTGGCTTTATCACTCGTAAACATCACCAATGGAACTACAGCAAAGCTCAATTGCATCGATAAAATTACCTGACTTAAAACTAACAATTCTGTCGTGCCTTCTTCACCGTACAAGATAGCGACGATTAAAGCAGGAATTACGGCAATTAATCTAGTGATCAAACGTCTTAACCAAGGTTTTAGTCTGATATTTAAGAAACCTTCCATCACGATTTGTCCGGCAAGAGTTCCTGTTAATGTAGAGTTTTGTCCGGAAGCCAATAATGCAACCGCAAAAGCAATACTTGCCATAGAGGCTCCTAAAATTGGTGTTAACAATTTATAGGCATCATGAATATCTGCCACACCATGATTTCCGGTAGTATGAAAAGTTGCAGCAGCCAAAATTAAAATAGCGGCATTAATAAAAAAGGCGAGCATTAAAGAAACGGTGCTGTCTAAAGTAGCAAACTTTATCGCTTCTTTTTTGCCTTCTTTGGTACGTTCATAATCCCTCGTCTGAACAATGCTGCTGTGTAAATATAAATTGTGTGGCATTACTGTTGCGCCCAGGATTCCAATGGCGATATAAAGCATCGCGGGATTGGTAATAATTTCCTTTTGAGGAACCAATCCTCCTAAAAGTTCATTAATTGCTGGTTTTGAGATCACCAATTCATAAACAAAACAGGCTAAAATGATAAAAATCAACCCGCCGACAATACTTTCGATCCATCGGAAACCTTTTGCCTGTAAGAGAAGAATAATTAAAACATCAACTGTGGTAATCACAATTCCCCAAGTTAAAGGAATATGAAATAGTAAGTTTAAAGCAATTGCAGAACCAATAACTTCGGCGAGATCGCAGGCGGCAATGGCAATTTCACAAAATACCCAAAGAATAAAATTAGTCGTCGGACTGAAGTGATCTCTACAAGCCTGTGCTAAATCTCTTTCTGCAACAACACCTAATTTCACTGATAAATGCTGCAAAATCATCGCAAAAATATTTGAAATCAGAATTACGGAAAGTAAAGTGTATCCAAATTGGGCACCTCCAGCAATATCGGTCGCCCAGTTTCCGGGATCCATATAGCCTACGGCAACCATTAATCCGGGACCGGCAAAGGCTAAATATTTTCTCCAAAAACTTGCATTTTTAGGTACTTTAACCGATGAATATACTTCAGGTAATGAATGTAATGTTTTATCTTTTCGCCAAGCGTCTTTTATATTGAAATTCATAAATTGTTAGAAATGACTAACAAATTTAATTAAATAAATGTAAATGGAGAAATGATTTGAACAAAAAAATTCCGAAAATTACTTTCCGGAATTTAATTTTTATTGGTTTTAAAGAATTTATTTTGCGAATCTTACCGACATTTTTCTGTCGATAGCTCTTTCGGAATCGGTTGCTTTAGCATCTACTTTAGCAAATTTACTTCCGTAACCTTCAGCATCCAAAACTTGGCTTCCAACGCCTTGTTTTCCTAACCAGTCTTTGATGAAAGTAGCTCTGTCTTTAGAGATTTTAAGATTGGTAGCTTCGTTTCCAGTTTTATCGGTATAACCTCCGATTTTAATTTTAGCATCAGGATAAGCTTTTAAAATAGCTACTAAATTCTGTAACTGCCCTTCAGATCCAGCTTCCAGCTGAGTAGAACTTCCTGTTTTAAAATTTACATGGTCGAAATCATACCATTTATCTTTCAAAACACTGTCGTCAGCAGCATTTTTATAACCGTCAGATTTCAAGAACATGATCATTTGATCTTCCATTCCGCCTTTGTAGCCTTTTAATGCGGTACCATTCAGATCAATATTTTCATCAACTTTAGTTACTGTAGTTGTTCCAGCAGTGTCAGAAGTTACGGTAGTTGTTTCGGTTACTGTTCCTGTAGAGTCGTTTACGGTTGTGGTAGTAGTCGTTTCTTTTTTCTCACATTGTTTCCAAAGGAAATATCCTGCTGCAATTAATAATAAAAGCGGAAGTAGCCATTTCCAGATAGAACCTCCTTCATTTGTATTTCTGTCAGGGAAAGTTCCTGTTTCTGCTGTACTTCTCGTTACCTGTATTTTTGGCTGCTCTACCGGTGCTTCCTGAGTCGGCATGTTGATAGCATCCTTATCATTGTCAAACGCATAGCCTTTTGCCCAATCCCCAACATTTAAACTCGCTAATGAAAGTCCTGCAGGTAATAAAGTAGAAACAATTCCTTTTTGATCATTCAATAAGCTTGAAATTCCAGATTGGTCTAAATTATTATCTGCTGCATATTTCCCCACTGAGCCTACTGTAGCTCCGGTTACTAAATTTAATAATGAATTGGAAGTACTGTGACTGATCCCTGCATAAGTGGCAATGGAATTGACCAATCCGCTCAGCTTATCCCCGAAGATAGATGATAGTAAAGTGGTAATCCACGGACTTGTAGCAGAATCTCCGATTAAATTGCCTAAAATCCCGTTTGAAGATGCATTTTTAATAGCGTCTAAAACATTTGGGTTGTCTGAATTGTTTGCCAATCCTCCTACAACGGCAGGTAATAACCCGCCAATAGCTTTTGAAATACCTGA
>DKLU01000078.1:5481-9605 GCA_002455915.1 Chryseobacterium sp. UBA6632 | reverse complement strand
CTTTTGAAATACCTGATTCGCTTTCTCCAAACTTCGATGCAGCCTGAGATACTAAAGCAGGACCTAGCTGTCCTTTAATTAAATCAATGATGTTTAAAGACATAATAAATTATTTTGAGATTAATGTTGTATAAATTTAATCAAAAAATCGTCCAAAGGTTAAATTCAAAAAAAAATCTTTAAAAATTACATGAATTTTTAAAGATTTCTTAATTATATAGAATTGATTTTTAGTATGCTTTTGCAAATAAAACTCTTCTTGCAGATGGCTTTCCGGAAATTAACGAAACGCCTTCTTCCACATCATCGTCCAAAGGAATACATCTAATGGTTGCTTTGGTTTCATCCTTAATTTGCTCTTCTTCTTCAGCCGTTCCGTCCCAATGAGCGTAGATAAATCCTCCTTTTTCTTCCAACACCTTTTTGAATTCTTCGTACGTATCAACTTTAGTGATATTACCTTTTCTAAAGTCTGCTGCTTTGGTATAAAGATCTTTCTGAATTGTTTTTAATAATTCTTCGATATAAGAATCTAGACCGTCGATAGAACGAACTTCCTTCGTTAAATTATCTCTTCTTGCGATCTCCACAGATTTATTTTCCAGATCTCTTGGTCCCATGGCAATTCTTACAGGAACACCTTTCAATTCGTATTCTGCAAATTTCCAGCCTGGTTTGTTGTGTGTATCATCATCAAATTTTACAGAAATACCTTTTGCTTTCAGTTTAGCCTGAATATCCAAAGCCACTTCGCTGATTTGTGCCAATTGTTCGTCTCCTTTAAAAATAGGAACAATCACCACCTGAATCGGCGCCAACGTCGGAGGCAGTACCAATCCAAAATCATCTGAATGCGTCATAATCAAAGCTCCCATCAAACGGGTTGAAGTTCCCCAAGATGTTGCCCAAGCGTGTTCAATTTTTCCTTCTTTATTGGTGAATTTTACATCAAATGCTTTTGCGAAATTCTGACCTAAAAAGTGAGAAGTTCCAGCCTGTAAAGCTTTTCCGTCCTGCATTAAAGCTTCGATACAATACGTTTCATCGGCTCCGGCAAATCTTTCAGAAGGCGTTTTTATACCCTGAACTACCGGCATTGCCATAAAGTTTTCTGCAAAATCTGCATATACTTTATTCATTTTTTCAGCCTCTTCTACCGCTTCATCTTTCGTAGCGTGAGCAGTGTGCCCTTCCTGCCATAAAAATTCAGCCGTTCTTAAGAAAAGGCGGGTTCTCATTTCCCAACGTACAACGTTTGCCCATTGGTTGATAAGTATTGGTAAATCTCTGTAAGATTGAATCCAGCTTTTGTAGGTATTCCAAATAATTGCTTCTGAAGTAGGACGAACGATTAATTCTTCTTCCAGCTTTGCATCCGGATCTACAATTAATTTTGATGGATTATCCGGATCGGTTTTTAATCTATAGTGAGTTACTACAGCACATTCTTTTGCAAAACCTTCTGCATTTTTTTCTTCAGCCTCAAACAAGCTCTTGGGCACGAAAAGGGGGAAATAAGCATTAACGTGACCAGTTTCTTTGAACTTCTTGTCCATTTCATCACGCATTTTCTCCCAGATTGCATAGCCATATGGTTTGATAACCATGCATCCTCTTACTCCTGAGTTTTCAGCTAAGTCGGCTTTTACCACCAACTCATTATACCATTTGCTGTAATCTTCGCTTCTTGAGGTTAATTTTGCCATTATTATTTAAAATTTTTTTAACTTTTCCTTATTATTGTTATCTAAAAAATAAAATCTATTTTTGATAGATTTTTTTACCAGTGTTTTGGTACATTTTTGGTACAGATTGCAAATATAATTTAAATTAAAAATCTTTACGTTATCATGAAAAGAAATATACATAAAAATTTACTTGGTATGCTAAAATCCAAAGGGGTATTGGCGATATCAGGTGGATTACTTTTGGTTTCTTGTGGTGCTCAGATGGGTGGGTACAGCGAGACAGACGGGGTATATTACGACCCTAACAAAGATACCCTACCTGAAGGAGTGATCATTAATGATGGCGGAAACAGAGTAGGAGAGTACTATGATTACTATCAGAATGATTCTAACTTAATCCAGAATGCAGAAGCTAATGCTAAAGAAAGCAGATACGATTCTTGGAATGACTACAATGTGAACGGTAATGCTACCGATTCAGATTGGGGTGCTTTTGCAGGTTCTCAAACCAACTATTACGATAACTCTTGGGGATATTCTCCTTGGGGGTGGGGTGGTATGTACGGCTACAATCCTTACTGGGGTTGGGGTATGAACGGCGGTTGGGGCTGGGGTCTTGGTCTTTCATGGGGTGGCTCATGGGGCTGGGGCGGCTGGAACATGGGCTGGGGCTACTCACCTTGGGGTTGGGGTGGCTATAATCCTTACTGGGGTGGTTACTACGGATATGGCTACGGAAATCCTTATTGGGGATGGGGTGGCGGTTACTGGGGTAACAACTATTACAGACCGTTTTATAGAAGAAGCGGGATGAATGGTAACACTTATTCAGGAGGATTTGGTAATTCTAACAGCAACAGAAATTCTATCATTAGAAATAGTGGAGGTTTCAGAAACAGCAATGCTTACACAGGCGGATTCAGAAATTCCGGAAATGTAGGGAATACAGGAGGATTTAGAAATTCTAATAACTCAGGTTTCAGACAGCCCGGAAATATGAACGGAGGAACGAGAAATCAATCTTCAGGATTCCGTCAGCCAAGACCTAACTATAATTATCAGCAACCGCAACAATCTCAACCGAGATACAGAAACGATAGTGGCTTCAGAAATGACAGCGGTTTCAGAAATAGCGGAGGTTATAATAACTCCAACAGTGGAGGCGGCTTCAGATCAGGAGGTGGTTTCAGTGGTGGAAGCAGCGGTGGCGGATTCAGATCCGGCGGCGGTGGAGGCGGTGGCTTCAGAAGATAAACTGTTTTCAAATCTCAAACGTAATAACTATTAAAAAATAATGTTAAAAAAATCTTTAGTCTTAATGGGTGTTGCTGCTGCATTTTATGCGCAGGCTCAGGATGTTTCCATAATCAGGAATTCAATTGATATTTACTCAGGTTCTCCAATGGTGGGTTCTGCTAAATTCAATGCAATGGGGGGAGCTAACGGAGCTCTGGGAGGTGATGCGAATTCTCTTTTAACAAACCCTGCCGGTTTAGGAGTGGCAATTTCCGGAGAAGTTAACGGTACTTTGTCTATTTCAAATTATAAGAATACTTCGTCTTTTGGTGGTTCTGCTATTGACTATAATAAAACGAAGGGTGATTTAGGAAATGTTGGGGCGGTAATGACTTTCCAGTTAATGTCTGAAAGCGCCTGGAAGTTTATCAATATTGGGGTAAATTTTTCAAGCCAATCTATAGATAATTATATTGAAACTCCTGGAAACAATAATATCATTTATGATTTTGATAAGGCTAACAATATCAGTTCTTCTTACGGAGGGCACGCGTACAGCAGATCAGGATATTTAACCAGAACAAGTTTAGGGGTTGGCGCGAATTATAATCACGCTTTCTATATCGGAGCCGGTTTGAATTTCTTCAATACAAGCATCGATCAATATGATACGGCAAGATTTAATTCTACAGCTAACGGTGCAGCAGAATATTTTAATAAAAATGAAACACCTTTCTTTGAAAGAGGAAGTGGTTTCTCTGCTTCATTGGGGGTAATCGGAAAAGTTGGACCAATGTTCAGATTAGGAGCTTCCATCGAAACACCTACATTTTGGGAAATCGACAGAAGTTATGACTTCTATAACGATGCCGTTTACGGAGACGATACGGCTATCGAAAACAGAAGATTCACTTCTCCGCTTAAAGCGAGTGTGAGTGCTGCTTTTGTTCCAAGTAAAAATTTCTCTTTGGATGTTGACTATACTTTAGGTTTAACAAAGCCAAAATATAAAGAATACAGTGGTGCAGATGTAGAGATCAACAATTTCTTTAAGGACAATTACAAAAATTTATCAGAATTAAGAATTGGTGCTGAATACAGATTGAAACAGGTGAGATTAAGAGGAGGTTACTCTTATGCTTCAAGCCCTATCGATGCATTAACGGTAAGCAGATTTAGTAATGATGGAGGAATTTCTGA
>DKLU01000078.1:0-5302 GCA_002455915.1 Chryseobacterium sp. UBA6632 | reverse complement strand
ACAGTAACCTTATTTTGAGCGACAGAAATGCGCTTTCATTTGGTATTGGTTATGATTTTGGATCGTTCTACATTGATGGTTCTTATCAGAATATTTCATCAAAATATACCAATCCTTTTATGTTTGGAATTTTGGATACGGCTAATGGAATTAATTCCGCGTATTATTCTTCTACAAGAACGATCGAAAGTGATGCTTACATTGTATCTGATGTAAAAAGCGTTAGAAACAATTTCTTCCTTACATTAGGTTGGAAATTTTAATCATTGAATTAAAACTAAAATATAAAAGCTCCGAATTATACGTTCGGAGCTTATTTTTAATCAGGATTCTGAACTAAATTAGGTTGAATCTGAATCTGCTGTTCAGGAATATATTCCACAATTCTATTATGAGTATAAGGTACAGTATAAAAAGGATTAACTCCATTTAAGTGTGTACCCGGATAATTTCGGTCAAGATCTCTTTTGTTTCTGAAAACATCATATTTTCTATGGGCTTCAAAAGCTAGTTCCAGCCTTCTTTCTTCCAATACAACGTCTAAAATGGTATAACCCGCAGGAACTGAAGTGTAATTCGGAATTCCTGCTCTTGTTCGGATGGGATTTACATCAGCAAGTGCTGACGAAGTATTTCCTTTTTTAGCATACGCTTCCGCTCGGTTGAGGTACATTTCTGCAAGCCTTAAAATAACCGGAGACCACAACTGTGGAACGCTTTCCTGCATTGAGCATTTTAATACATAAAATTTAGGATAGCCGTTTCGTTTTTCCATGTCATTATCAAGGTAAACATAGGTCTTTGTTCCTCCGGAATTGATGAAATAATAACTCGTCTTAAACGGAGTTACTTCCGTTTGTACCTGATAATTGACCCCATTCCAGGTGAAAAATGTATTTCCGCTTTGCTGGAAAGTGGGTTGATATTTATAATTGTAAGTTACCGCACCTGAAGCGTTGTTTTCTTTCTGCGCCCAATACGCAACGGGGACCAATGGAGTTTTATATTTTGGTGAAATAAATTTTAATCGGGCATCTTCAGGATGCTTATTGATGAGATCCAAATAGGTGGAAGAAGGGTACATTTCGCCCCAGCCCACACTCTGAATATTCACATACATCGAGCCGATGGTATTCCAGCCGTCGTTATAGTCACCATCCTTATTATATTTAAAAGCGAAAATAGTTTCGGTATTATTTTCAGGAGCTCTGGTAGGATAAGAAGGTAATTCAGTTTTAGATAACATGGCATACTTTCCTGAATTAATTACTTTATCAGCGTATTCAATGGCTTTATCATTATTTTCCATATAAAGATATACCCTGGAAAGTAGTGCCTGAGCAGCTTCTTTAGAACCATATATGTTTTTTTTATCTAAAGTCATCAATTGTTCGGCTTTTTTTAAATCGCTCACCACCTGATCGTATATAGCTCCCACTGTTGCCCTTGGAGGAAGGTCGTTTACATCATCCGAGGTTTTTAACGGTACTCCAAGGTTGCTGGTTCCCTGATTATAAGGTCTTCCGAATACATTTACCAAAGAAAAATATACATAGGCTCGTAAAAAATAATTTTCACCAAGAAGCTGATCTGTATCTGCATCTTTTCCTTCTGAAGTTTTAGCAATTACCCTGTTGCAGCCTACTATCGCTTTGTAGCCTGTATTCCAAATAGTGTTTGTTCTGCTGTTTGTTTTAATGCTTCGATAGTTGTAATAATAGAAAAACTGGTCTGATGTTGTTCCGCTGATGTCTACATTGTCTCCTGCATATTCACCTACACGATAAAGATTGTTGAAAAAGCCGCCGCCATCTGCATCTCCTTTCAAAAGAGCGTAATTTCCTAATGTGATGGTTTGTAATCCTGTGGCGTCTCCCAATATGACATCAGATTCCTTGGAATCATAAGGGGTACGATCTATATTGCATGAAGCTAAAGACAATAAAAGTAAGGGAATTAATATTTTTTTCATGATTGTTTACTTTTTAAAATGAGAAATTAAAACCTAAAGAAAATCTTCTGGGAATAGGATAAATAGCTCCCGCAAAACCAGAATATCCTGTTTGTCCATCTGCTGCTCCAACTTCAGGATCTACACCTGAAAATCGGGTAATGGTGAATAAATTTTCAGCCATAATATAAATTCCTATAGATTTTATATTCAGTTTTTCAGTTAATGCTGCCGGAAAATTATACCCAAGTCTTAATGATCTTAATTTTACATAGCTTGCATCTTCCAAATAACGAGATGATGGTCTGTTACTTAAAGTGTTGCTATCATAATTGGCAACAGGATGAGTGGCGATGTCTCCCGGTTTTTCCCATCGGATCCAGCCATCTTTTAGAACCATTTGGTTATAAGAAGGATAAGCTCCGTCTGAATCAAAAAATTCTCTGTAATAATTGTAAACTTGCCCTCCTTGGGAGAAATAAAGATTGGCATTTAAGTAAAAATTCTTTACCGTTAAATTGGTAGTTACCGAGCCGTAATAATCTGGTGTGGTAGTTCCTACAACTTGTACAGAAGCTTGATTGTAATTGGTTGTTAAGCCTTTGCTACCATCAGCATTGATGATCTCCCATTGCGCTGCCCCCGTCGTAGGATCTACGCCCATCCATTTTCTCATGTAGAAGGAGTTTACATCATATCCGGGAATGGCAACGTGGTAATTATTAAGAATTTGAATATTATTATTTCTTGTTGAAAGTACATTGTTTTTATACATACTCACATTGAATCCTAAATCCCAAGTCACATCTTTATTTCGGATAATGGAATAGTTAAAATTAAATTCCCAACCCTTATTTTGAACATCTCCTACATTTAGATATTGTTTATCGACTCCTGTTAATGCGGGAAGTGTTACCAGCATTAATAAATTTTTAGTTTTATTACTAAAATAATCTACATTTAAAGTCAATCTGTTGTCAAAAGCTTTAATATCTGTTCCGATATTGTTCTGATAAATCGATTCCCAAGTTAAATTAGGGTTGCCCAATTGATTCCATGTTCCGCCAACCTGTCCGTCATATTTTTGAATTAATGAATACAAATCCTGCCATCCGTAATTCGGGCTTGGTGTGTTTCCTACCAATCCGCGGCTGGCTCTTAATTTCCATTCGTTGATTGGTTTTACATTGAAGAATTTTTCTTTATGAACATTCCATCCTAAGCTGTAAGAATAAAATAATCCGTTTCGTTGGCTTGCTCCAAATGCGGAAGACGACTCGCTTCTTAATGATCCCTGTACAAAATATTTTTTATCATAAACATATTCTGCATTGAATAATAATGCGTTGTATGCTCTGTCGTATTTTGTGCCTCTTGGAATTGCGCCCGATGAAGCGCCTGTGTCGAAAAGTTCAGTTCCCGGAACGATCCCATAAACACCTGCGCTAGAAGATTTGTAAAACCTGTCATTATATTCGTAAGCAGCCAAGGCATTCACGTTATGAACTCCAAAATCTTTATCAAACCGTAACATCTGATTGAAGAATTTAGTGATATCTCTATAATTAGACTCTCTTAAGCCTCCTTTATTACTGTTTCCGGAAATGGATCGGGGATCTGTATAATAAAAATCATCATAATTTCTATACGTTACATTGTTTGTTGAAATAAATCTCAGGTAATCTGTAATTTTAATTTCCGCATCAATGTTTCCGATAAGATCCAATTGGTTACTTTTTCCGTAATTCCATTGTTGATCATATAAATAGTTTGTATTATCTCTTCCGTACCAAGGTGTATAATTATTAGGGTTGATTAGATTTCCATCTTTATCCCTTGGGTTGTCCCAGGGATTGTTAAGGTACATTTCAAAAAGATTACCTTGTTTATCATCTTGAGCAGTGTAAGATAAGCTCACTTTTGGTTTTATAATAAGCCAAGGTTTTATGGTTTGTTCATGATTAATTCTAAAAGATAATCTGTTATAATCAAGACCTTTTACAGTTCCGGTTTCATCGTAATAGTTTCCGGAAATATACGTTTTAGAAGTGGCAGATCCACCTCTGAAGTCCAATGTGTAACTTTGTACAACGCCCGTCTGGGTACCGTTTTTCAACCAATCATAGCCAGGAGTCCTCAATTCTTTGGGTACGGGAGGCGCATTTTTTAAGGTTGAATAATAATCGTATAACTGAACGCCATCCATCAGTTTAAAACGTCCGTTATTAAATGTGTTGAATGAATTGTTCATCGAGACACTCAAAGTTCCCTTTCCTGAATTTCCCGATTTGGTAAATACCTGTACGATACCATTGGCGCCTCGTGAACCATATAATGCTGTTGAGGTGGCATCTTTTAGAATATTAATGCTTTCAATTTGGTTAGGATCCAAGTTGGGAACACCCGGCATCATTACACCGTCTACTACCCAAAGTGCCTGGCTGGGACCATTGATGGTAGCGGTACCACGAATTCTAACGGTAGCTGAAGTACCAGGACCTCCGCCTCCTTGCATAATTTGTGCTCCGGCTGCTTTTCCTTGTAGCATACTTGAAACATCGGATGTGCTGGCGTCTTTTAGTTTTTTTTCGGAAACAACACCAACAGAAGCTGTAAGACTGGATTTTTTCTGTGCTTTATACCCAATAATTACAACGTCTTCAATGTCTTTTTCTCTAAGGGTGTCCTGTTGTTTTTTTACTGTTTGGGCAGATGAGATTCCGTACAATAAAAAAAAGCAGACCCCTGTAGTCAGGTTGATAGTTTGTCTTTTCATACATAAGCGATTTTTATAAAAGCTAATGTATAAAAAATAGTAATGTAATTATATTTTTATTCTTAGTTTAAGTTAAATATTTAAATTAAATTTAATTATAAAATATTTATTTTGTTCAATGCTTAATTATTGTGAATTTTTTATTGGGTTTTGTGAAAAATTATCTTTTAATTTAATCGAATTGATTTAAGATTTAGAAAATAATTTTTTTAATGAGTAATAAAAATCACTTTTAATTGAATTTATGCTAAGAAAAAAGCTTAAAAGAAACTTTTAAGCTTAGTAATTTTTATGATGAATTGAAATTTTACCCATTAATGAACATGTCCCACATGAGAGTGATTATGGAAAAGATGCATGGTTAAGGCCAAAGAGACTCCTAAAATCACTAATCCGATCTTTAACCAGTCGATATTATGGTTTTTATTGCTCTCAAAAATGATCACAGAAGAGATATGAAGGAAAATTCCGCCAACAATTGCCAAGAAATACGGTTGCAAATTTGGGTTAAAATAATTACCCAACATCATTCCCATTGGTGAAGCAAGTGCAAATAATGCCACGATCAACATGGA
>DKLU01000076.1:456-4603 GCA_002455915.1 Chryseobacterium sp. UBA6632 | reverse complement strand
AACATCTTCGATATGGGTGGAAAACTAATTAACTCAGGAAAGCTCGACAGAGGTTCCGTAAATGTAGCCAACCTTCCAAAAGGTGCTTACATGATTCAAATCGGAGAAGTCTCTAAGAGATTTATTAAAGACTAAAACTTTAAATTAAACACTAAGCGAAAGGCTGTTCGGAAACGGGCAGTCTTTTTTCATGAGAAATAAGTAAAAGGCAATGAGCAATATTTATCAATCTTTATAAAAAACAAAACGATAAAAAACCCAAGTCCTAATTCCTAAAATCTAAAACCCAATCATTATATTTGCGTTAAATTAAAAATATTCATGGATAAAATTGATAGTCTGAACCAGGTAGCAGAATTCCACACAACCTTTAAAGCCCCTATTTTAGATACTCCACAAATTCCTTCTGCGGAAAGATGCAATCTTAGAGTTGAACTTTTACAGGAAGAATTAAACGAATTGAAACAAGCCATTGCAGATAATAATATCGTAGAAATTGCTGATGCTTTGTGCGATTTACAATATGTTTTGAGTGGCGCTGTGCTAGAATTTGGACTTGGCAACAAATTTGTAGAGTTGTTCAACGAAGTTCAGCGTTCGAATATGTCTAAAGCTTGCGACAATGAAGAACAGGCAGAAGAAACTGTTGAATTTTATAAAGCGAAAGATGTTGAGTCTTTTTATGAAAAATCTGGTGAAAAATTTAATGTTTACAGAACAGCAGACCATAAAGTATTAAAAAACAAATATTACTCTCCTGCCGATCTGAAAACGATTATCGAAAAATAGTATGAAAAAATTTATTACAAATATTGTTACTTTTTCCGCGTTATTTCTGGCAACACAACAGGTAAGCGCTCAAAAAGTAGTGGTAAACCGTGAAGTAGAAACTACCAACGACGGCAAAATGCTTTTAGGGAATCAGCTTAAGTCTCGATTTTCTAAAGAACCTTATTCTGAGTGGTACACAAAAGAGCACGACGAATATGCTTTAGATCAAAAAGCAATTACTGAATTAAAAAAGGCAAAATTTAATTCTTACGATGTTGTGGTTTTCATGGGAACGTGGTGTGAAGACAGCCACAGAGATTTCCCTAGACTAATGAGAATTCTGGATGAATTAAGATATCCTGAAAATAAATTAACCATCATTGCTGTAAACCGCAAAAAAGAATCTCCATCGGGCGAAGAAGGTCTTTATAATATTCAGAAAGTACCGACAATTATTGTTAAAAAATACAATAAAGAGATCGGAAGAATTATAGAAATGCCTACAACCGGATATATCGAAAGAGATTTGGTTGAGATTATGAAAAAGGATGATTCATCAGTAATTAAAGAAATATTTAAACTGTAAATATTGAGAAATTATAAAATCATAGCATCATTTTTTGCAGGCGCAGGTATTGTTCTGCTTTTATTTTTTGGAGTGAAATCATGCTTTAATCTTGGCGGGAAAAGCGAAAAGTCGGATTATTATATTTTGACAAACCAGATTTCCAAAATGAATAAGCTGGTAGTTATTGAGCAGAATACCTCTTCTATGCAAAAAACCAAAATGGGACTGGAGTTTTTCGGAAAAGAAGTGACAAGCAACAGCATTATCACGTACACAAAAACGAACGCTCAGGTTTCTTATGATTTAAATAAAATGAAAATTGAGGTTGATTCTATCAATAAAAAATTGATTATCACAGAATTACCCAATGCCGATATCAAAATCACGCCGAGTGTCGAAATTCAATCTATGGATGATTCTTTTATCAACAGAATTTCCGAGAAAGATATTAAAAATGTAACACAAAAAGCAAAAACAGCTGCCATTAATTCTATCGATCAAAATAAATTAAGAGACGAAGGCCATAAACAATTACTGGAAAATCTTAATAATATTTTCGTTTTGGCAAAGGCTTTAAATTACAAGATTGAAGATCAGACAGGAAAAATCGGAATCTTAGGGCTTTAAAAATTTTCGTTTTGGCAAACACTTTGAATAACTTAAAGCATAAAATGTAAAGTTATGGACACCAAAGGAAATGACAAAAAGAAAGAATCTGCAAACAGCGCAGAAACAAAAAAGCAGAATCAGGATTTTCAGAATATTCCCTCATCATCAGAAAAAACAAATCCGCCTGATGTAGAAAAGGAGGACGTTCAGAAATCTTCGAAAAACAAGTCGGGAAAAACCGACAATACAGAAGAATAAATACCAAAATAAAAAGGTTCGGTTTCGTTGAAGCTGAACCTTTTTATTAGAAAAATATACAAATAAAAGTCAACCAAAATTGGGAAAAGTGAATGATCATCAATTCGCTTCGCTCGCGATCTATCTATGGACTATCTAATTAACTAACTTACTCACGAAGCAAAATTGACAATTCACTTTTTATTAAACGATCGTGGATTTTCCGAGTTTCACATTTTCAAAATTGTAATATGATTTTTCGGAATATTTAATATAATCTGCGATAAAACTTCCCACCTCGCTTGTAGAATAAGGTTGTTGGGAATTCAGATCCACGGTAACATATTTATTTTCGATCGCATGCTCTACAGATGCTCTTAATTTTTCTGCAGCATGATCTAGTTTTAAATAATCAAGCATCATTGCGGTGCTCAAAATAGAAGCAATAGGATTAGCAATTCCCTTTCCTTTTGCCTGCGGATAAGAACCATGAATAGGCTCAAACATCGCATTTTCATTTCCAATCGAAGCGGAAGGGAGCAACCCAATCGAACCTCCAATTACACTCGCTTCGTCGGAAATAATATCTCCAAACATATTTTCTGTAACAATGACATCAAACTGTTTAGGATTTAAGATCAACTGCATCGCTGCATTATCTACAAACATAAAATCCAGCTCAACATCAGGATATTCCGTGGCAATTTCTTTGCACACTTTTCTCCATAATCTTGAAGTATCCAAAACGTTGGCTTTATCGATTAATGTTAATTTTTTTCTTCTTTTTTGCGCTTCCTGAAAAGCCATGTGAACGATAGGCGCAATTTCATCACGGTTGTATTTACAAATATCATAAGCATAGCCTGCCTCTTCGTCTGTAAATTTTTCACCAAAATAAATCCCGCTCACCAATTCTCTGAAAATCTGAATATCTGTTCCTTCAATAATTTCTCTTTTCAAAGGACTTTTTTCAATCAAAGAATTAAAAGTTTTCAAAGGTCTGATATTGGCAAAAAGCCCTAACTCTTTACGAAGTTTCAACAAACCTTGTTCAGGACGCACTTTCGCATCCGGATTATTATCAAAAGACGGATCACCAATCGCACCAAAAAGCACCGCATCAGACTCTTTACAGATTGCTAAAGTCTCATCCGGCAAAGGATTTCCTGTCTTGAAAATCGCTTCTGCACCTGCCAAACCATATTTAAATTCAAATTTATAATGAAATGCTTCTGCAATTGCATCTAAAATTTTAATGCTTTCATTCACAACCTCTGGCCCGATTCCATCTCCCGGAAGAACGGCAATTTTAAATTCAGTTTTCATATACTTTATGTGTTTTTAGTTCAAATTCTTGGATCGCCTGTTTTCTGCTAATTAAAAAGTCGATATCATCGTAACCATTCATCAGACATATTTTTTTATAAGAATCAATTTCAAAACTCTCGGCTTTATCATTGAAGGTAATTGTTTGTTTTTCAACATCTACCGAAATTTCTTTTTCGGGATTTTCGGTGATGTCATTTAAAATTTCCTTTAAAAATTCTTCAGAAACTTTTACAGGCAACAAACCGTTATTCAAAGCATTACCTTTAAAAATATCTGCAAAGAAACTGGAAACTACGACTCTGAAACCATAATCCGTCAACGACCAAGCCGCGTGTTCACGGCTACTTCCGCAACCGAAATTATTTCCGGCAACTAAAATTTCACCGCTGTATTTTGGATTATTTAAAACAAAATCAGAGTTCGGCTCATTTGTATGAACATTGTATCTCCAATCTCTGAAAAGATTGTCTCCAAAGCCGTTTTTATCAATACTTTTTAAAAATCTGGCAGGGATAATCTGGTCTGTATCTATATTTTCTACCGGCAAAGGAATTGCTCGGGATTTTATAATGACTAATTTTTGCATTTTTTTAGATCTATTAAGATGTGAATGGTGAATTTTGCTTTGCAAGT
>DKLU01000076.1:0-153 GCA_002455915.1 Chryseobacterium sp. UBA6632 | reverse complement strand
AAATAAAATTCACTTTTAAATTTAATTTTCCAAAACTGAAATTTTCCCTTCAATCGCTACTTTTGCAGCCGTCAAAGGACTTGCTAGAATTGTTCTTGCACCCTGCCCTTGTCTTCCTTCAAAATTCCTGTTCGAAGTCGAAACACAATATTC
>DKLU01000077.1 GCA_002455915.1 Chryseobacterium sp. UBA6632 | reverse complement strand
TAATTGTGCTTTTTTGGTTATAAAATTTTAATAATTGATAAAAAGTAAATAGACTTATTTCCACGATTTTTCATGAATAGCTCCATTAACATCGAATTTTCTTGCAATAAGGTGCATTTCGATTTGTAAAGGATCTTCATTATATGCGTGGAAAGTTTCAGTAAAATCAATGCAATAGGCTTTTTCAAAACTAAGTTCCTGAAGTTTACTCATGGCATCGCGTCGGAAAAAAGTAATTTTGCCGTCTTTCGTCTGGCTATGATCAAGCATCCAGCCTAATAATTCGGGATTTCCGGTGCTTTCTATTCTCAGAAAAATTTCGCCCCCTTGAGGCATACCTTGTGGTTTTCCTGTCCCGTCAATAGATTGTTTGAAATTATATTTACATTCAATAATGTTATATATTTTACCGTCTAATTCTAATTTTGATAAAAATGACATAGTTTGTGTTTTTTGGAGTTAATAATTAATAGGTAATGAGCAATAAGCAATATTGCGGCTTTACACCGAACATTGCCTATCACTCATTGAAAGTGGAAACAGACATTTACCCGTAGCCTATTTCCGGTTTATGAAAACTTTATACCCATTCGTTTTCGTAAGCTCCCGATCCTAATTCAATTTTTCTTGCTGAAATAGTGAAAGCTTCTGTTAAAGGATTTTCTCCCGTAGCATCGAAATTTTCTTTATGCTTTACTAAGTATGCCTCCGTAAATTTCAATTCTTTCAAGGTAGCATCGTTATCTCTTTTTACGAAAACTACGCTTCCGTCTTTTCTTTCAAAAGAGTTGGTCATCCACTCGAAAAGGTCTGTGGCACCCGTTCCTTCTACCACAACATCTATTTTTCCGCCTCTTGTTACGGTAGATGGTCTTCCTGTTGCGTCTGTTTCCTGAAACAAACCGTAGCTGATATTCAAAACGTTATATTCTTTTCCTGCTACTTTTAATTTTGCTTTAAATGACATAATTGTTACTTTTTAATTTGGTTAATTTTCTTTCTATGTTTTTTTAAAAAAAGGTCCGCAAGCCTTTCTAATATTAAAGGTTATGAATTGTATGGAAAGGCTCTTGGACTCACAAACATGAGTTACACCCACTCATTAATATGTTTTGCACTTCCCAACTCGATTTCTTTTGCAGAAAGTACAAAGGTTTCTGTAAGAGGATTTTGGCTGGATGCATCGAAATCTTCCTTATACTTTACAATATAAGCTTCTTTGAATTTCAACTCTTTCAGCGTTGCCTCACTGTCTCTTTTTAAAAATACAACACTTCCGTCTTTTCTCTCGAATGAGTTCGTCATCCATTCAAAAAGATCGGTCTCTCCCGTTCCTTCAACAGTTAGATGAATTTTCCCTCCTCTTACGACAGAAGAAGGTCTTCCTGTTGGATCCGTTTCCTGTAGCATTCCGAAATCTACAGCGATGATGTTGCGCTCTTTGCCCGCAACTTTGAATTTTGCTTTAAATGACATAATTAAATGTTTTAAGGTTTAAAAAAATTAATATTACCAATAATGGAATATGCCGTAAACACCTACATAAGTGTTGTTTATATCAAATTTTACAGATTATTTCTGTTCGTATTCAGTTTCCCATTCGTTACCGTCTGTTCCTTTATGACCATCCATTTTAATCAGGAAGTTTTTCGCAGGGAAATAAGGCTTCATGTGAATATCTAAATGAATTTTATCTTTCTGAATAGGATCTTGTTCAAATCTTCTGATCTCGAAGTTTTCAATCAGTTTTCCAGGCCCTGTAATACTGTCTAGAAAACGAACGATTTGATTCATGATCTCTTTTCTCGTAACGGCTGTAAAGTTTTCGAAAGCTCTCCTGTTTAAGAAATCCATCAAAACTTTCGTTACATAATCGAAAACTCTTACTACAGAATAGGTCTGAAGTCCCAAATTATCTCCGTTGAACAATGTTTTTCCGGAGAACGCCATTACTTTACCATATTCATTTACCATTGGGATCAGTCCAAGGTTTTCAAGATTAGCAATTTCACTTTTCTTAAGGTCGAATCTCACGCCTTCTACTTCGTTGAGTCCTCCGAATTTTTTACCTGCCGTTACCTGAGACATCAATGTTTTATAGATTTTACCTGCCAATGCCGCAGAAGGTGGAATAAACAGATCTTCAAGCTCATCAATATCCTCAAATCTTCCTCTGCCCACGAGCCAGTTACAGGTCATCAACACATTCGATCTGTAAATATCACCTCCGGTAAGGTACGCCTGATCAAACATTTCCATCACATCATCCGGTTCATCAAGATGTTCGAAATCTGTAATCAACATTACCTTATTTTCGTGAGCCATTTTAGCCCATTTTTCAACGACTTTATTAGATCCCAAATACCCCGGAATTACCAAAATTCCGTAATTGCTTTTCAAATCTAATCTATCGTAATTATCAGCCAGTTCAGCATGAATCGTATCAATAAAACGTGTGTTATCAAGATCTTTCAGCTGATCTAAAGTTGAATTTACCACCGTAATATTTTTTACTTTTTCTATTTCTGTATTTTTATAGAAAAGAGCTGCCGTTCTGTAATTTCCTTCCAATTCTTTCGTCACCTCAACTGCTCTGGAAAGATTTTTAGCCAAAAGATCTTCAGCAGATTTTCTCTGCGTTTCACAGTCTGCCACCATATCTGTTAAAGAACTGCTCTTATTGATTACATCTGCCCAAAGTTCCAGCGTCTTTTTCAAGGTTTGTCTCTCCTTTTCCTTACTTTTTTCAGTTAAGAAAATTTTTCGTCTAGCTTTCCTATCTGGATTAATATTTTGAACATTCTCGATAGAAGTTTCAAGCAGGTCAAAACCTCCATAACGAGCAAGTTTTTCAATTAAATCATCAATACCTAGCTGAACTTGTTTTTTCTGCTCTAGCACAGGAGTTTCAGTAGTTTGCGGAGCCGCTTGTGGCTGTTTGTTATTATTATTCATATTATTTTGTGTTTTAATTATTTATTTTCTTCCAGTTCTTTAATCAAATTTTGCAATGTATCGTAAAGTGCTTTTTTCGCATCCGGATCTTCCAACGCGGCTTTCAAAATTTTGTTTGTTTTCAATTGCTTTACAATTTTTTGATATTGATCTTTCTCTGTTTCAAGACCCAGCAAAAATTTACTTTGTCCTGTAATACCTTTCGTTCCGAAATCACCTAAGTTTTTGAATCTCAGGTTTTCCATTTTCACAGATCCGTTGGCATCTTCAAAATCTACTTTCACTTCTGGCTTAAAGTGTTCGAAAACTCTGTCGATGGTATTCAATCCTTCCACCAATTCAGGTTTTACAGGATCGTTTGCCGTTAATTTCTGTGCTAAAAGCGTTCTGTTTTGAGGGATCTCGAATATCGCCTCACTTGCGTCTAATGGAACTTCATTTCCACCAATTCCTTTGTTTGTTAACATAGTGTTTTTGTTTAAAAATTGTATTAATATTATTTAGTGATTTATTATTTTTCAAAAATCCTGTATGGATATATATTGGCTGATGCTTTTTGTAGTTTTAAAAGAAAGCTTTCTCTCAAAAATTGCCATTCAGATTCTTTTAAATCTTTTTCAGAATTTCGAATAAGATAAACATCAATCGTTCTACTAAATCCTCCTTTTAACGAAACTTCTTTCTTCGTTCCCTTCTGAACCTGAATATCTTTAATCGTGCTTTTAAAATGGCTCATTCCAAATGCTTTGATATCTGCCACCGTCACAATTCGCCCTCTCGTTAGCAAAGAATTTCTGTATTCCAGGATTTTTTCCTGTGCCGAAAGACTTGTTCTTCCGCCCACCGAACCTTTAATCATCACAGCAGTTTTATCCAAGGCAGATTTTTCAGAATCTTCCACGGTAAGCACCGTTGCAGGTTTTACGTCATTTCCTTCTTCCGCGAGAGTCAGCCAGTAAGAAATGTTGCATGAAGTTTCCGCTTCCTGGGCATCTGCATCAATAATCAGATAAGGATTATTGGTTTGAGAAAATTTTTTTTCTTTAGCCAATTGATGCAGAGCCGCCACATTTTGATTGATCTGCCTTAACGTTTTTGTCGCCGAATCTCCTCCAATGCCTGAAAAAGCAGCTGTTTCATCTTTAATTAACTCTAAAAGATACTGCAACAGTTCAGAAGCACTTCGCTGATCGAATCTTGAAACACCTCCTTTTCTTAAAAAAGCGGTCGTTCCTGTTTTCTCCTGCGAATAATTTTTGATATCAAATCGTTTTCCTAAATCATCACGTACATAATCGAGATCAAGAAAATAATCATCAGACTGAATCGGAATAATATTCAGCCTTCCAAAGACTCTTTTATGAGATTTTACATTATAAGTATTGATTACCGGAATACAATTCAGCGTCACACTTACATTTTCAAGAACTTCACCCACAACAGCTTCGGAAAATTTAAATTTTAGCCAAATAATCTCTTCCTCTTTTGACAGATCGTTTTCAACAAAATATTTTGTAAAAAGTTCCTCATTTTGATGTTTTTCCTGATGGCTGATTTTATCTTTTATAGTGAAAAAATTTTCGAAATAATACTGATTCACATCATTATAAATATGTTGTAAATCTGAATAATTTTTCGTGATAATATTATCCAGGTTAATATCTTCCTGATTCACATTATAGCCCTCATGAAGCGAAAGCTCTTTATCCCCAAGAAATATTTTCGCCTGCTTCAGATAATAGAAAAATAATTCTCTTTGATAATTATTATTGATGTCAATATAAAGCATCAAATTTTTAAGCTCGGTATTTTGCGGACATTTAATTCCTACCCATAATTCTCCTGACGGAATATGATTTTCACTCCTTGCAATGGTATCACTGAAAAAGAAGCTTTCAACCCTGTTCAGCATATTTCCATACGCGATATATTCTATCTTAGCCGTCGTTAATTCTGCTTCAATCGTCGGGCTGAAAAGAATATCTTTATTTGTCGCTTCTGTTGGATTGAAAACATTGTGAATTCTTTTACTCGTCTTGAATTGATTATACACCGATGTTTTTCCTCCATTTTCCAATGGAAAAATCTGAATCAACGATCTTGCCGGAACCACTCCCGAAACCTCTTCCGGAAACATGATTTCAAGAATCCGCTCAATAATTCTGGAACGCGAACTTTCCAGCTCAAAACCTAATTTTTCAAGCTCCGAAGCTGTTGCAGAAAGCAGTAAACTTACAATAGGGTCGAAAGATGTCTCGGCCTCAAGCTCGTTGTATCCCCACATTCGGGCTGCTCTGCGAAGTATTCTGTCTTTTATTCTTTCTTGATTCATGCTCTTAATATGAAAGAGGTCCTACAAAAAATGAATTCTTGAACAAAAAGGGTCTGTTGGTTTCCAACACTTGTCCTTTTACAGAGATTATAACCTTTTTTTTCATTCTTCTTTTTCCGATAGTTCCTAAATTATAATCACTTACCGAAACTTCTACGTCTTCCATAAAAAGTCTCTTCTCATGCATTATAACGCCTTTTTTCAATGCGCTTACAATATATTCTTTCAGTTGATTATCACTTTTCAGCAAATCAAAATCCAGCTCCCAGATTTCTGTACCGAAGGTTTCATCAAACTTGCATTCTCCCAAAGCGGTAGTAGCCACGAGAAAAATCTGCTGACTGATAGAATTGTCGATAGAGATTTTATCGGCATCTTTTTTATGAATAATCCCTTCAAAATCCATCGGGACCTTATAATAAATTCCTTTCATCTGATTGATTATAAATAAATTGTTCTTTTAATATTTCCCTTATCATCGTATTCAAAATTCTTTGGAACTTCCTTACGACGAATAATCTGTAATTCTACTTTTGGTGTGAGTTTCAAAAATTTTTCTCTGTACAAAATATCTCCAATAAAGCTTTTGCCACCATCTTTATCTACTACGATAAAATATTGGAAAACATCTTCCGGTTTTTTAAATTCATTAATATCTCCGGCATATAGCATAATGTTTTTATCTTCACTTTTCAAATGGTAAATCAATTCATCATGTGATAATTTTCGATGTCTTGAAATATCAAACTTTTCAATACCTTCCAAAGTTGGCTCGTAAGGTATATTTTCGTACAGATACGATGTCTTGTCGAATTTTTTAAATCCCAAAAAAGAAAGAATACTTCTCTTGGTCTTAGTTTTTGTAAAACTTAAAGTGTCGCGGGTTACCTGATAAGATTCTGTTTCATTGGTTTTATCATCCGTAACCGTTAATTTATACGTCGGAATTTCAATTTCTTTGTCTCCGATTTTCAAATTTATTTTTCCTGTTTCCTGATCTGAAATTACAATTGAAATGGTATGCTTGCTTAATCCCGAATTGGTTCTCACAATAATTTCGCCATCACCTTTTGCAGCAGGTGCATGAGGATCTTTTGTAATACCAAGACCAAGATTAAGTTCCGGAAGCGGGCTCATTTTTTTCTTCTTTTTTGTGTTTTTTAATTTTTACTTCATCTGTTTTTTTCACTTTGTAAGCGGCTAAACAATTCAATTGATTATCAATATCATAGTTTTGAGCTTCACTTACATACAGTTCATAATTTTTCTCGTAAGCATATATTTTAATCGAGGAAATTTCGTTTTCCTTTACTTTTAAATAATCTTTCTTACTCAATTGTTTGGCAAAATATCCTTCGCAGTTTAAGGCAAAATCATTCTTAAAAGTCACCACTTCACCCGATTTAAAGAAAATATCAAGCACTTTATCTTTTTCAATACAAACATTTTTATCGGCAATTTGTATATACATAAAGATTTTATCTTTTCTTTTCCCGAACTGCAATGTGGCATACACATATTCTACATTGTCTACGCGAAGCGATATCGCAGGTGTGCTTGCAAAATATTGATTATGTAGCTTTTGCTTAGTCTGAACAATTCCGCAGTCAAAATTTGCCGAATTTTCATCGGTATTGCCAGCCATCTGCTCCTGAGCCGTCATCAGTAAAGAGAAGCCTACGAAAAAAATGGTGAAAAATAATTTTAACCTCATCATAATTATTGAGCCTGATACAATTGTCTACATACTTCAAGATCGGTCTTCATCTTATCATACTCTGCCTTCAATGCGATGTTTATTTTGCTTAAACTATCCATTGTTGCCTGATTTCCGGAAAGATGTTTGATTTCTTTTTTCGCATCGATAAGATCTTTAAAAGTCATGATCGTATTATTATACATCACTTTATTTTTCAAAGTATCTTTTGGCAATTGCTTATACATATCTGCCAAAATCGACAATCCCAATTTTTCATTGAAAAAATCGTTCTGACCGGGAACACCAATAGAATCTACCGCAGATTTTACCTTTTCTAACTGAAAGGAAAATTTATCCTGAGTTTCCATTTCTTTTTTCATTTTGGCATTCTCAGTTTTCAGCAAACTATTTTCTTTAAAAGGGAAATAGGCGTTAAAGAAAACTGCCGTTACCAATACGATAACCGTGATTAAAAAGAATAAAATGAAAAATGAAAAGGCTCTTGCTCTTTCTCTTTTATTAAGAACTTCCATATTTAGATTTGTGTTTTATAAGTTATTAATCTGCAAGAAAAGTTCTGCTTCGTTTTGCATGAATTACAGAATCTCTATCGTCTGTATTTTCTGATACGAAAATACTTCCGTCGCGTTTTTTACCAATATAATCAAGACGGTTAAGCACCGAGAACAATTCTTCAAGCGTTTTCATAAATCTTGTGATCTTAGCAACAGCCATATCAATTTGGTTATGATTGTATTCTGCATTAATGACCTCCGAAAAAATCGTTTCAAAATGTCCCTGACTTACGTTGCACCATTCAGCAAAATAATTCAATAACTCCTCTTTTCCTGCTCCTGATCTTGAATCAATAAAATTCTTCAGCACTCTCGCCATCGCCACCACGGAAAGCAGCATCTGTGCGGGCGAAACATGAGGCGACATCCAACGAAATTTGTTGATTTCCAACCCCAGATAATTCAACGTTTTGTCTGCGAGAGACTGCATCATCAAGGCTAAAGCATTGGATTGCTTTTTCAGATGAATTTTTTGCTCAATCTGAACCGCATACAATTCAATCTGACCAAAAAAATTATCGATTTGACCGTATAAATCTCTCAACTTTTGATGCGCAGAAACCGTAACACATGGCGGAATATAATTGTCATCAATCCTTGATTCTCCGGCATTCACCAAGATTTTACCTATGGTTAAATAGTTAATTCCGAAGCCTAACATATTTTTCAACTCCTTTTCAGGAACAAGATTCAGAGAATATTCCGGCTGCGTAAACGGATAACGCGGTGGATTTTCTTCCGGATCGGGCTCTCCAAAAGGTGTTCTTTTAAAGTGATTGACCGAAAGACACGCCAACAGCGTCATGGTTTCGTTGTCTTTAATCTCGTAAGTCGCTTCCGGATAAGGAATCGATAAATTAATGGACTCTGAAGTTCCCTGCCCAATATCGATTCGTGATCCGCTGGGCGTAATGGCATGGCATTCATCCACCCTTATTCTCAACAACTTATGATTATCAATAATAAGACTCATTTTAATAGAATCTTCCACAGGCAACAGCCCGTAATTAATCATTGAGGTATGCACTCCCACAGAATCTCTCACCGCATCGTTTACAAAATTCTGAACATCGATGAAGTGGTTTTTATTTATTTTCATCCCGTCTATCCAGTTGACTGGGAAATGGTTTAACTTTTCTATCATTGGATTGTTTTTTGTTTTATTTTTTTATTGAGGGTTATTTTTGTTTTATTTCTAAAAATCAAGCAAAATTATATAAGGTTAATGCAGATAGTAGAACCAATATTATTATCACAATTAAATTAGCAGTGCCTTGTTCATTTTTCTTCAAAACATACCATACGACGGTCTCCAAAACCATGTAAATAAGCCATATTCCATAAAAATACATACTCAGATAAAGTGCACCTAATGCACCGGAATGTTTATCCATTATTGACAATACAACAAAAAATAATATAATTGCTCCTATCAAAACTCCTAAGCGTATCATTATATTTTTTCCGACATCCATTTCTTCCTTTTTTTGAGGCAGTTCTTTTTCAGATTCTTTGATATCAAACATTTCATTAAATTTCATCACTTTGCTTTTTATAAAGTTTAATAAAAAATGGAAGTAAACCAGCATAAGATAACACGCTAAAAAAATCAAAAATTTGATAAAGAAAAGATGCTATAAATTCACGGTTTATAAATTCTAAAGCAAAAGCAATTATATAAATCAATATTTTGAAAATAATACTTATTATTGCTAATAATGTTGCTTGTTTCATTGTGTTTATTGTATTTTCTAGTTATTATTTAATCATTACTCCAAACTCCTTCTACTTTATATTTCTCTAAAGGAATTTCTTTATCACCACATTTTACCGAGACTTTCATATCATTATACTGAAAGGTGGGTTTTATAATAATATCCATTGGTTTTCCGGGATCATTCTTTTTAAAATCTCCGAAAACCTTTAACATTTCCTGATCGTTGAAGGTGATCTCGGTATTATATATTTTAAACATTGGTTCTGTTTTATAGGGAATTGCTTTTTCTACATATTGCCCTTTTGCAATCTCTTCAGGTTGTAAAAAAAAATCTTTTTCTCCATTATAGTAAGTAATAAAATTTGTCAAAATCACATCTTTGCCATCATAAGGTTTAAAAACAAAACGATAATTAAATCTTTCTCGATACTTATCCCAAAGACCATAAGAAATACCTCTTTCTTTAATCCTTTTTTGAATACTATCAGGAACAGCATATTTAAATCCTATATCAAAAAATTCCTGCTGACTTTCATCAGGATTAGGGTGAGGTATGAAATCATTCTTATCTACATAAACCACTTTCGCCTGAAGTCGACAAATCTCAACTCTGTTATGATTTCCTGATAGCCAAACCACAATAACTCCCCCTGGGGCAGCTCCTATAGTCAAAGTCTCATAAGTACCATGCACTGAATTATACAAATGATCTGCAACTAAGTCTGTTCCTTGTATTGTAAAACCTTTTCTGAACGCTTCCAGTATTTTAGTCGCTGGAAGATCAGCATCTACCGTATAGAATTTTTTTTCCGCATACGCTACATAGGTAAGATTAAGATGATATGGAATAGTACTCCCTCCTTGACCTGCCTCAGCTCCATCCACTATCCAACTTCCTGTTGTAAAACCCGCTTTAGGCATAGCACAGATAAATTGTTTTCTATCATCTTGTAACCAACCCTCATGTACTTCAATAGGATATCCTTTGGGAGCAGTTACTGTTACCCCATAATTATATTTTGTATTTTCTTGCTTTTCCATGACTTTATTTTTTTCGCATCCTTGTATCACTAGTATTAGCAGGACACACAGCCATTTTAACTTAGTGTACATTTCTTTTTCTTTTTCCGTTTTCAAAATTCGGATGATTCTTTCCAGACAGCCATGTTCCTTTAGCTTCTGCAGGAGATCCATACGTTGCATTCCAATGGAGATAATATAACCGAAGAAACTTCAATATTTCATTATTCTTTGCAATTTCTGCATCCAGTTTCGCCTGCTTTTCCATAAATCTTTTTTTATATTCAATAATATACTCTGCTGCATCATGACTTCCTTTTTCATACTTGAACAAGGGTTCCTTATAAATTTGCGGCTCTATAAACTGCAAAGGTTTTCCCCCTTCAAAGCTGTATTTTTTAAGGATAGCCGCTCCATTCCGTTACCACTGCCTGACAGGGATTGTTGTTCATTTTAGAACAATTCCCGAAGGTATTTTTCTCGAATGTTTTCCCGATATCTTTATGGGTGGCGGTCAACTTTTTCTTTCCATCCTTATCATTGATGTAGCGTTTGCTTTGGGTCTTCACCTTCAGGGTATCTGGTGTAGTCCCAAAATTACATTTGCAGGTTGCGCCTTGGCAAACAAGATGTTTTTCGCTCATACTTTTCGTTTCAATTATTGTACGTCATTAATCAATTTTATTCCTCCGTTTCATAGCATTCAAAAGATATGCTTTTACGGTTTCCTGCCTTATTAAGATCTATCGTTCCCCAAATGCTTGAAATACTGTTATCCGCAGCATTTAGCAAATATGTAAAATCCAGATTGCCTGATATTTTTTCATATTCTGTTTTCTCTTCATTTTCAGCATCTATGTGCTTTCCTTTTACGGAAATCTTAAATTTCCCTTCTTCTGTGACCTCTTCATAGATGGTCAGTTTAATATCAAACCCTATGTGTTGCTCTTTCGGAAAAACAGGAATTGCTGTTTTAAACGAATAGGTATGATCTTTTTCAAACTTTTCATACAGAGGAAAAAAATACAATACAAAGAACAGGCTGTCTAAAATTCCGCGCTGCGTTTTCCCTCGGAATTCTAATTGCTGGTCTAGGTTTTCAATCAATTTTTCTACTATTTCACCTTTATAATAAGAGGTAAGTTTTTTCTTTTTTGTTTCCCATCTGTTCTGTATCTCAGAAAAATTATCTAGATGCTTCAATCTTCCGCTTTCATAGAGTTCCAAGTGCATCGGATAAAAAATACTTCCCACCTCATCTGCTATTCTTTCCATTGTCAAATCGGGTCTTTTTTGATTAAGATACACCGATCTTCTCATCAGCATTAATTTAGAACGCTCACTTTTTTTCACATTCATGCTATAATGCATCTGCTGCTTTTCACCTGCATTATTTTGTACCGTTTGTACAATGCCATATATTCTTTCAAATTTTTTACTATTGTCCAGTACATTTGGCGTTCTGTAATACGGTTTATTTTGTTTCTTATTTCTATAATACCCCGTTTCTGTACCCGGAACCGGAATATAAATAATCTCTACATGCGGCTGTATATCAGGATCTATAAGATCTTCCACAGGGCAATATTTATTATGAAACCATCTCAATTCTGCAGGATCCAGCTTGAAATGTTCTGTAAGTTCACCTAAGGTGACTTTCCCCATGGGTATCCTGCATGTTTTATAATTAAGGCTCATAATGAACATCTTCTGTTATCACCTCTTTTTCATCCTTTGCCTTTTCCTTAGATTTTTGAGTATTTGCCCCATCTTTTTCCTTTGTATATTCATAATCTGCATCCTTTTTATCTCTGCTTTTATCCTGCCCCATCACCTGCTCGGTACGCATACAGAAAATCACACTATTTTCCTCAATTCCATTCATATAAAGAGTAAGTTCCGGATCGATATATTTTGTACTTTCATACCATTTAGGCTGAAGGAAAAAGACCCAGTTGAACAAACCATTTTCGTCTTTAATCTGAATTTCATCATCCGGATGCTTATCGTTATAATCCATAATGAAGTTGTAAAAGAGTCGGCCAAAATCTATTCGGGTAGGCCCTTTAGCCCGATAAACCCCATATTTAGTCGCATTTTTATCTTTATCCATCATATAGGTAAGCAATATCGTATTTCTCCATTCATGTTCTTCCAGCCCTGAATCCTGTTCGTAATCATCAGGAAACTTCCATGTTTTATAAATTTTCGGCGGAATGGCCATCGCTTTAGTAAATGTATCGTTCAAAAACGTCGGAATAAAGAATATGATGTAATGCCCCAACATCAGAAACATAAAATCGACTCCGTTTAAAAATGTATAAATTAACATAAACGGAATCACAGAATATGTTATCGTCAATAAGGCAAACAAATATTCTTTTCCTGAATTATTATCTCCGAATTTGTTGAAATAAGAACGGTACATTATGCAATGGATAATGCCCATCAACAATGAACTTATCTGATAAAAAATAAATTCATACAAATTATTATCAAGGAACAATTTATTGTATCCTAAAAAGGCAATCACGGAATAAACAAATGCCATAGAGAAACAATAAATATAAAATTTCGCTTTATATTTTTGCTTAAACTCGGAGGTCTTTTGGGAGAAAATCATGGTAAGGATGATGATAATCGCCAAAAGAATTACACTCGCAGCCAAAACCTGCGGTTCTAAAAGGTTGATAAAATATTTTTTCAATTGCATCATATTCTTGTGTTATATCCTAAAACTGAACTTTCTTCATTGGTAAATTCAAATTTTTGTTTCTCTTCGGGTAAAAGAATCACTGTATCTATTTCTACTTCTATGGGGAAAAAGTATTCGTAAAACAGATCCAGGAACTTTTTCTTTTTACCGTCATGGATATAATCAACAAAATTTGAGTTTTTCAATGGTCCTATTTGTATATTAAAATGATTGGAATAATCATCATAGCTGTTTCCGGTAATAAAATCCAGCCCCAGCCTGCTGTCTCCCAATATTATGCTTTCATCTTTATCGGTATATTTTTGATGGGTTTTATTATTTACCACCACCACTTCCTCCAGAAGATTGGCCAAAATTTCACAAGCCAACGGTATGTCTCCCACAATTTTATAAGCGAAAGGCAATACCCGTATGAATTTAGAGATCAACATTTTAGGAAAATCTTTGCTTATTCCCCAAAAATCATAAAACATATCGGCTGCCAAAGCGCCATTTAAATTTGATAAAAACTGTCTTTCAAAACCTTCAATCGCAACGCCGTACGTAAAAATTTCATTTTCAAAAGGCTGAAAAAAAGTTCGCGCTCCTTTCTGTTGCTTCTTCTGGTTTCGATGCTCGCGAATCATAACATCCACATCTTTCTGAGGAGTATCATTTCTTACATTATGTACCAAACCTTCCGGTAGCATATCATAAAGGCTATCTCTCGAAAGTGCAATTTCTAAAACCTGTGTCGCATCAAAATCATAATCTGTAATCTCCGCATCCAGAATATCAAATCGATACGCTCTGGAAAACTGTCCGTCTTTAGAAACCACATATTCCGCCTCAGAAATATCTTTATTTTTCAGCAAATCATTGATAACAACCTCTGCACGAATATCATGTTTTAAAGAAGTGATATGACGCGCAAGATCTATAAGCCTTTCCATAATTAATTATTTGTAGGTTTCAATCTTCCTGCTGCCACATATCTCAACTGAAAATATTCATCATTGAAATTGTAAATATTCAAACCATCTGCAGTACACGCCAAAATACGGTCGTTATGCAGATAAATTCCGACATCTGAAATCGGACGATACTTGTCATACCTGAAAAAAAGTATATCTCCTTCGCGTAAAAACGTTCTTCCCGTAAAAAGCTGAATCGATTTTGATCTGAAAATACCATCCGGCGTTTTCGGAAAGGTAACTTTAAATACATCACTGTATAATGCCTGCACAAAATATGAACAGTCTACGCCTACTTTTTCTTCTAATTTTTGAGACTTATAAGGTGTTCCCAACCATTGATCGATATATCCGTAGAATTGATAATTATTAATTTCTTTAGGCATAACTTTCAGAATTATAGAATATTTTTCTTTAATTCTTAATTGTTCATCACTTAAATTCTCTTTATTATCATCAACAATAGAATAATTTTCACCAATCCCTTTCTGAGCATGCGAATTATCATCTAATTGATCAGACGGATAGTTGTATGGAATATCTAAAATGTATTTCTTGCTGTTACATGAAACTGTAAAAGTGAGTAGTAAAAAAACTACAGTTAAAGTAGTGTTATTAGTTAAATATTTCATCATCGGTGTGTATGGGACAAATTTATAAAAAAAATTTAATTTCAATCACTTTTTGTTGAAATATTTTTATTTATA
>DKLU01000438.1 GCA_002455915.1 Chryseobacterium sp. UBA6632 | reverse complement strand
AAAGGTTTTAAATAAATTTAATTAAATTTGAGAATGCCAAAACATCATTAATATTCGCCCTCAAATATTATATTATAAAAACATGAAAATACTGAGACCGTTTCTTTTATTTATTTCCATTATCTTATTCGGATGGCTTTTTGTGAGCAATGCCAATGAGATTAATGTAGCAGCAACGTTAAATGATGCCGAAATAAAATCTGAAATCGCCAAAATAAACAGTTTTACAGATATTGATAAAATCAAGGAATATTCTATCGGAAAGATTAATTATCTGGAATCTGTTCGCGAAAAGAATTCTCAAAATGCAATTATCAGAACCATCATTATTTTATTTTTGGTATTGCTGCAAATTATTATTTACTCTACAAAAACTAATTTTTCAAGTTCAGAAGCAACAGATTTTTAAGGTTAATTTTTTGAAAATATTCTTAAAATCTTTGTCAGTTTAAACTGTTCTGGTTTATCCTGAAACTTCATTTTAAAATAAAAAACATGATTAAATTTAAATATGTCATCCTTTACGTTCAGGATCTGGAAAAATCTATGAACTTTTATAAAGAAACATTCAATACAGAAATAAAATTCATCACTCCTGAAAAAGATTATGGTGAGCTTATAACAGGCGACACTACTCTATCTTTCGCTTCTTTAGAATTGGCGAATTCTAATATTAAAGAAGGATTCTTACAATCTAATACTGAAAAAAAGCCTTTCGGGATTGAACTCGGTTTTGTAACCGACGATGTAGAATCTTTGCTTGAAAAATCTTTAACCAACGGAGCCTCTTTATATGAAAATATTGTAGAAAAACCTTGGGGGCAAAAAGTAGCTTATATTAAAGATCTTGATAATTATTTAGTTGAAATCTGTACTGAAATTCATTAATCTTTAATCATATTTAAACTATTAATTTTCCTTTTGCATGGAAATAAAAAAACTGGAAAAATTACACTTTAATCCGACAGAAAACTGGGGTTTTAATGGTTATGAAACAGATAAAATTTATGTAGTTTCCGCTATTGAAATCGGAACTTCTTTTGAATTTAGTTTAAGAGAAAAAAATCAACATTACAGAAAAGTTTGGAAAACAAATTCTGATGATATTAATGATTTAAATGAAATTATTGAAAAAGGTCATTCTTTCGGAGCTTACCACGAAAACGAATTAATTGGATGGATTATTTGTGATTTCAGACCTTGGAACAACAGTCTTTTTATCGAAAATATGTTGATTAGTGAAAAATTTCGTGGACAAAATATCGGAAGACTTTTTATTAAAAATATCAATCGTGAAGCAAGAGATCTTAATTGCAGAATCGTAGAACTTGAAACTCAAAACACGAACTATCCGGCGATAAAGTTCTATAAAAAAGCAGGCTTTCAAATCACAGGGATTAATACAAAATTATATAACAATTCTTTAGAAACAGCTTTATTTATGAGTTATGATGTATTATAGACAAAACCAATAGTTGATATTTTATTTTTTATTTTGTACCGAACAGTACAATACATACCTTTACTTCATCAAAACAGAAAACATGGCAGGCAGACCCAAAATTTTTGACGAACAAGAAGCTGTAGAAAAAGCAACTGAGGTTTTTAGAAATAAAGGCTACGATACAGCTTCTGCAGACGAATTATTGAGCGCCATGGGAATAGGAAAAGGGAGTTTCTATTTAGCTTTTAAAGGAGGAAAACAAGAGCTGTACATTCGATCAATCAAGCAGTTTGCAGGAAATTTCAATCAAAAAATAGCAGTGGCTATTGAAAATTCTGAAGATAAAATCGATTTTATTAAAAAACTTTTCTTTGCCTTAGCTCACGCAGAAGACTGTGATATTGAACGTGGCTGCTATCTTGGAAATGCATTGGTTCAGCTTTCTGAAAAAGATGCTGAAATAAAAAAAATAACGGCAGAATTGCTGAAAGGTTTGCAGAAAATATTTGTTAAATCCATCAAAGAAGCTCAGAACAACGGACAATTAAAGACTCAGCAAGATCCTGAAATTCTGGCTTGGCATCTTACCAACCTTTGGAACGGAATTCACGTTACCAGACGAATGGAAAGTTCGCCAGGGATGCTTCACTCGCTTATCGATATTAATTTGAAATTATTAGAGTAAGGAGGGATGATGGAAGCGGGAAGTTAAAATAATATTATCAATTCGATGAGTTATAAACTTCGATTATCAAACCTTCAGCTTCCAGTTTAGACAAAATAAAATTTTTTATCACATTTTGTACCAAATGGTACAATTTAAAATTTATAAATAATAGTAACAAAAACAAATTATTATGAACATTACAAACAACACAATTTTAATTACTGGCGGAGGTTCAGGAATTGGTTTAGAAATTGCAAAAGCATTAAGTCCTGAAAATAAAATTATTATTGTCGGAAGAAATAAAGAAAAACTGGATGCCGTTGCAAAAGATTTTGAAAATATTTTCATCATTCAAGCCGATATCACGAATGAAGCCGACATCAACAGATTGTACGAAGAAGTAAAAACAACCTTTGGAAACATTACTATCTTAATTAATAATGCCGGAAATGCGTATGTTTACAATCTTGCAACCGATGGCGATATTTACAGTAAAGCGGTTGCCGAGTTTACGACGAACTATTTTGCCCCGATTCGTTTAACAGACAAATTTTTACCGTTATTAAAAGAACAAAATGAAGCGGCCATTGTGAACGTTTCTTCTATTGTTGGGCTCGTTCCCGGTTCTCATGTCCCGACGTATTCCGATTCTAAAGCAGCATTGCATTCCCATACCCGATTGCTGAGATATGAGCTCGCTAAAAACTCTAATGTAAAAGTTTTTGAATTGATGCCACCTTTGGTAAACACAGATTTTTCGGTAGAAATCGGCGGCAGAGAAAACGGAATTCCGGCCTCGGATGTAGCTCGCGATTTGGTAAAAGCACTACAGGAAAATATCTATGAAATTCGTGTGGGAAATACAGAAATGGTTCACAATAACTTTTTTAAAGCGACAGAAGAAGCATTTGCTATTTTTAATAATTAGCCTGAAAATTAATTCAATATAGTTTAAATTCCTGCAGATTAAAAGAATTTGCGGAATTTAAGCTTCCACAAACTCTCCTTTTTCATATACAATTAAGTTTCCCCAATTGGTAATCGCTTCTAAAACGGGAATGCATGTTTTACCAAAATCGGTCAAGGAATATTCAACCTTTACTGGCGGCTTTTCACCAAAAACTTTTCTGGAAATCAATCCGCCTTTTTCTAATTGTTTTAATTGAATGCTCAACGTCATTTCTGTTGCTGAAAATAATTCTTTCCTCAGCTCACTGTATCTTTTCTTACCATCTTTCAAATGATACAAAATAACGGTTTTCCATTTTCCTCCAAGAAAATCCATTGCCAAGCTCACCGAGCATGGATAAAGCTTTTCCCCAATTTTCACATAATTAGCGGTACATTCTTTTTTCATTGTTTTGATACCTATCCTATTAGATAGTTATTGCAAATGTAATAAGCTCTAAATAATTTTGCAACTATAAATTTTATAGTATAAATAAATATGGCACTAATTATTCTTGGACATCCCAATATTGAAAGATCAATAGCCAATAAAACAATTATTGAAGAATTAGAAAAAAGTGATGTAGAGATTGAAATAAGACATCTTTCACAAATGTATCCTGATTATAATATTGATGTAAAATCTGAACAGGAAGCTTTACTAAGACATCAAAATATTGTATTTCAATATCCTTTTTATTGGTATAATATGCCCGCTATTCTGAAACATTGGTTTGATGCTGTTTTTGAATATCAATTTGCTTATGGTTCAAAAGGAGATCAACTGAAAGGCAAAAATTTCATACCCAGTTTCACTGTTGGCGGGCCGGAAAATGAATATCGTACATTGGGAGAACATCATTTTCGGGTACATGAGTTTTGCAAAAATTTAGAGCAAACTGCTTATTTTGCAAAAATGAACTATGTAGAGCCGTTTTACTTCCACGGAACGTCTGTTAATGCAGGCTATACAGAAGATGATGTGAAAAGAAAAGCTCTTGACCAGGCAACAAAATTAATTGAAAAACTGAAACGACTTACTTTCTAAGGTATCAAACAAAAAAGACTGCAATGCAGTCTTTTTCAATATAACATCTAAATTTAATAATTATTCGGCAATCACTCTTACCATGGCTTTCACTTGTACCAATTTCTCCATCAATTCTTCTCTTGAATCTGCCAATACATTAATGTGTCCCATTTTTCTTCCCGGTTTAGTTTCAGTTTTTCCATAAAGGTGAACGTACGTTTCAGGCAATCTTAATACATCTTCCATTCCTTCGTAAACTACTTTTCCTGAGAATCCTTCTGCGCCCACCAAATTGAGCATTCCACTGTAAATGATTGCATCTGTATCTGCCAAAGGTAAATTTTTCACCACACGATACATTTGCTCAAACTGAGAATTGGCATTACCTTCTTGACTTTGATGTCCTGAATTATGCAGTCTCGGCGCCGTTTCATTTACCCAGATTTTGCCTTCTTTATCTAAAAATAATTCAATCGCAAAAAGCCCCGGAGAATTTACAGCAGCTAAAAATTTTTCAGTAATAGCGAGAATCTGATTTTCAATTTCTTCTGTTAAATAAACCGGACAAACATTGAAATCTAATAAATTTAACTTCGGATCTGCCACCATTTCCGTTACGGGAAATGTTTTTGTTTCACCATTTTCATTTCTTGCAACGATCACAGAAAGTTCTTTGTCGATATCAACCAATTTTTCAATAACAGAATCCTGGACCCAAAGATTTTTCATGTCTTCAGCCGTACGAATTACCTGTACACCTTTTCCATCATAACCTCCCGTATTCATTTTCTGAACAAAAGGCAAAGGCATTTTAATCTCGTCTGAACTTCCGTCCATCACCTCAAATTCCGGACTGGGAATATCATGCGTTTTATAAAATTCTTTCTGAAGGATTTTTTGTTGGATGGTTTTAATGATATTAGAATTCGGAACCACTTTTATTCCCTGATTTTCCAATTCAGCCAAAGCATCGGCATTTACGTGCTCAATTTCTATGGTAACAACGTCTTTATCTTTACCGAAATTTAAAACCGTTTCGTAGTCATTAAAATTTCCCTGGGTAAAGTTAGAAATTGTATGGCAAGGCGCATCAGAAGCCGGATCTAATGTATAAAACTGATCGTCATATTTCAAAGCTTCCTGAATCAGCATTCTTCCCAGCTGCCCTCCTCCTAAAATTCCTATTTTCATTTTTAATTTTATTTTTTCTATTAGATTTAATTTTTGTTTTAAATTTATTTAAAACCTTTTAAACTTGCTTAAACTTTTTTAGGAGCTTTTTCCCGCTTTTCACTATATCTTTTGTTTCGCTTCGCTACACAAAAGGATACCGTTACAATCGGGGCTATGGTTGTTCTCGCCTATTCAACAAAAGCTTGTCATCCTGAAAGGATCTACACACGAATCTTTCCATACTACTCTCTAATACTATGTTTAGATCCTTTCAGGATGACAAACTTTGAAAATAAAAAGTCCGCAAAGATTTTATTAAATTTTATCAATTTTTAAATATCCCAAGTTCATTGGGTTTTTCTGATTTTCAGCATCAGATTTTATCAATGAAATTGAATATTTTTCTTTCATTTCTTGAGGTAAAATATCGCTTACATTAAAAATATCATCAATGTCTACTCCATGCTTATCATCAATATGACTTACGGCTCCTTCAAAACCCATCGTCTTGTAAAATTCAGTTGCTTTTGCTTTTTTCACAATATCTCCCATCGAATTCCCCACCATCAGATGCTGCTCGTGAAATTCTTCGAAAAAACCTTTTTTATATCCTCCAAGATTAATAAAATACAGTTGTTCTTCAGAAGTTTTTGTTCCTTTTTCCACAATCTTCACTTCATAGCCATCGGCAAATTTTACCTCCTGATAACAGTCTAAATGTATTTTTCCGTCTGCCTCTTTCCAGAAATTTTTCATATCCGGAACCAGATCTTTAAGGCTTTCTGCAATTCCGAAAAATACATCGTGTTGCTCAATATTTCTGCCTTTTGGCGTTGCACCAAGGATGATATAGAATAATTTTAACTGATTTTCCATCCTGCAAAAATACGTCAAATTTATCTTTTTGTAAACGTTTGGCAGAGTACTGCAATAGTTTTATATTTGTAACATGTCAGAAATCATTATTCTCTTCCTTGGAGCAATTTCCGCGGGGCTTTTGGGTTCATTAACGGGTTTAGGAGGAGGAGTTATCATCATTCCTTTATTAACGCTGGGTTTCGGCGTTCCTATGCATTATGCCATCGGCGCTTCTCTTATCTCTGTAATCGGAACTTCTTCAGGTGCGGCGGTAGCTTTCGTAAAAGAAGGATTTACCAACATGAGAATCGGTATGTTTTTGGAGATAGCCACGACGGCAGGAGCTATTGTGGGTGCTGTAGTTTCGGGTGCACTAAATCCTAATACAATCGGAATTATCTTTGCTAGCATTCTTCTTTTAACAGTAATATTAAATCTTAAAGGAAAGCCAGACCATCAAAAACCTTTAATAAAAGGAAGTCTGGAAGATAAATTAAAATTATACGGAACTTTTCCTGATAAAGGGGTCGTGAAAAGCTATTCTGCAAGAAATACCATTCCAGGATTTTTGATGATGATGTTTGCCGGGGCAATGTCCGGGCTTTTAGGAATTGGTTCCGGAGCGTTGAAAGTTTTGGCGATGGATAATATGATGAGACTACCTTTCAAGGTTTCTACTACCACGAGTAATTTC
>DKLU01000439.1 GCA_002455915.1 Chryseobacterium sp. UBA6632 | reverse complement strand
GAATTAACTTTTTAAAAGTAAGCCCAGATTGCTCAACAAGATATTTAAATTCACTTAGAGTTCTCTCTTTTCCGGTTGTCATAGCCATTATATTAATATCCAACAACTTACCGGCATGAGGTTTATTTTCAGAATCATCAGGAATTACAGAATCTATGATTAATAATTTACTTCCGACAGGCATTGCTTTATAAATATTTTTTAAAATTCTGATTGATTCTTCATCGTTCCAATCATGTATTACCCATTTTGTCATATAAAGATCCTGATCAGCAGGAAGTTCTTCGAAAAAACTACCTCCCATTACCATACATCTGTGTTTCATGTCGGGTGGAATTAAATTAACGGTTTGTTCCACTATATAAGGCTGATCAAAAACAATCCCGACGCTATCTGGTGCTGTGTCCAAGACGGCAAATAGTAGCGCTCCATTTCCACCTCCAATATCTGTAATCTTCTTATGGGGCTTGAAATCATAAACATCAATAATCGCTTTTAAAACTGCACCAGACATTCCCGCCATTGCTTTTGCTAAATTAGCTCCAGCTTCAGGATTTTGCTTATAATATTCCCATACCGGAATTCCATATGCATCGTCAAAAGGTACCTTTCCGGTTTTTACACCGTAAGTAAGATTTCCGAAAGCTTTGTAATGCTCTCCTAAATTTGCGAGTGCCCAAGGTTTTACTGATCCCGGGACATCCGACAGTAAGGTGCCCCCGAAATCATTCAGTTCAAAAGTACCATCATTTTTTTCTTCAAAAATCCCGACGCTGGTAACCGCACGAAGCAAACGGTAAAGAGATTGTTTATCAGAATTGGTTTCCTTAGCCAATTCATCTAAACTTTTGGAACCGCTAAGTAATTTTTCAGCAATGTCTAGTTGTGCAACAGAATGAATACAGCAGGCGATCCAATAGCCGCTGATCAATTCATACATCTTAAATGAGAGTTCTGGTTTTTTCGGTAGTTTTTTCATATTAATAATTATTGATACTAAAAATTCAACAATATGTGAAATTAATTATTTTTTTTATATAAATTTACTTTCATTAAAAAAATTTAAAACTAACCAACCAAATCGCAACAAAATGTTAACAAAAGACACAGACGTTTTATCGTTAATCGAGGATGCTGTAGAACTTAATCCCCAAAAAACAGCATTAGTGTATGAAAACTCAGCGATCACATTCGCCCAGCTAGGTATTAAATCTAATCAGTTGTCTAATTATTTGAAAATGAGAGGTGTATTTACAGATGTTCCTCTTTGTTTCTGTCTGAATCAATCTATTGACAGAGTAATTGCCATGCTATCAATCTGGAAAGCCGGAGGAGCTTACGTTTCTCTAGATCCTTTATATCCGGATCATCGATTGCAGCACATTTTGAATGATACCGACAGCCCCATTCTGATTACCACAAAAAAATATTCAGAAAAATTCAAATTTTATAAAGGCGAAATTATTCTTATCGATGAGCATCAAAAAGAAATTGAGAAAATGCCAAGCCAAAATTTTTATCCCGATATTTCCAATGGCCTGGCATATCTTGCATATACCTCAGGAAGCACCGGAATTCCTAAGGCGGTAATGGCAGAACATAAGGGCTTAGGAAACTTTGTGAGATATTTTGGCGAGATATTGGCTCCACAAAAAAATGATAGCGCCCTGAATATTTCTTCTTCGAATTTTGACGGAATCGTTCTCGATCTATGGGTTCCTTTATCTTTAGGAATTACTACCTTTCTCTATCCAGATAATAGAATTGTGGGAGAAGCGCTTCTTGATTATATCCGAAAAAATAATATTTCTGTTCTTCCCTATCTTCCTGTTTCTATCTTGGCCACTTTGCCTACAGATCAATCTATCGGAAATCTACGCAAAATTTTCACGGGAGGTGAAGCCCCAATTGCCAATGTCATTGAAGCTTGGAAAAAAAAGGTAGAACTCATCAATATGTATGGCCCTACTGAAACAACGGTTGTAGTTTGCAATTTTAAATTTGATGAAGAGCACCCTTTAAATACCATTGGAAAACCTTTGAATAACGTAGATTTTTATGTTTTAGATGAAGAAATGAAGATTTTACCTGTAAATGAAGTTGGTGAATTGTATATCGGAGGAATTCAGGTTTCCAGAGGATACTACAATCAACCGGAACTTACAATAGAAAGATTTTTGCAAATAACAGATCCCGATGGCAAACCTGCAAGAATTTACAAAACCGGAGATCTTGTGCGAAGGCTGGAAGATGATACCATAGAATTTGTAGGAAGAGCCGACCAGCAAGTGAAAATAAGAGGATTTAGAGTAGAGCCTGCAGAAATTGAGGAAACTATAAAACGCGCTCATCTCGTTGAGAACTGTGTGATAATTATTCAGGAAGAATGTAATGAAAAACAAATGATCTGTTTTTATAAAAATAGTAAAGAAAAAGAAACGTTTCCTGAAGATCTTCGAAGCTATTTGTTTGAAAAACTACCTTCATACATGATTCCATCAAAGTTTATCGAAATTGATAATTTTCCGCTCACTGCTAACGGAAAAGTAGATAAGTACATTTTAAAAAATTTAGAAATACAAGAAGAAAAGCGAAAAAATTTCACGGCACCAAAAACTGAAACTCAACAACAATTAGCTCTTGTTTTTAGTGAAGTTTTAAAAATGAAAGTGATAGGAATTGATGATAATTTTTTCAAATTTGGAGGAAATTCTATTTTAGCTTATAAGTTAATTTCAAAGATCAGAAAAGAGCTTCAGTACCCTTTACAGACTTCCGACCTTTTTTTATATCCAACAATTAATGAACTAGAAAATTATATTCACAATCATGATTTTACTCAAAATAATGAAAAATTTTCCCTTTCGGAAGACAAACAACCTCAACTTTCAGTCCAACAGCAAAGCCTCTGGTTTCTAGATCAACTTCATGGTAGTACAGCTTACAATGTAGGAGCATTATATCCGCTAAACAAACATACCAATATAGCAAAACTCGGATCTTCTATTCAGAAACTTCTTAAAAAACATGTTGTTTTAAGAACTATTATTGATGATAAAAATCCTCAGCCAACCACTATTGAACTTAGCGCAAACAACTGGCTGCTACAAACACTTCATCAAAGTGAAGATCTTCAGGAAATATTGCAGATTCCGTTTGATCTGCGAAGAGATTATATGCTTCGGGCTTATGTAATTTATGAAAACAATCAGCCCCACTCATTATTTTTAATAGTTCATCATATCGTTACAGATGGTTGGGCAATGCCTTTAATTATTGATGAAATAAATACGATTTACAGCCAAAGCCAAGAAAACTGTGAATCATTCAATCTTATAAATTATCAAAAATATATCCAATGGCAATCACAGCAAAATCAAGAAAACGGGATAATTTTTTGGAAAAATTATCTTGATAATGTTCCGGTTTTGCAGATTGCCCAAGATTTTAAAAAACAACAATCACATTCAGATTCCGGAAAGCAGTTTTGTTTTGAACTTGATGAACATTTAACAACAAAACTTCGAAAAATTTCAACAGAAAACTCAACTACTTTATACACTACCCTACTTTCTGCTTTTGGTTTGCTACTACAATATTACAGTGGCCAATCTGATATTTGTATCAGCAGTCCTTCCGCCAATCGCCCACATCAGTTTGATAAAACCATCGGATATTTTGCCAATATGCTTCCGATTCGTTTAAAAATTGAAGGAAATCCGACATTTTTAGATTTATTAAAACTGAACAGAGAAATGATTTCCGATATTTTCCAAAATGAAAGCATTCCTTTGGAAACGATTATCAGCCATGTTGTAAAAGATCGTTTCACAGGGCATAATCCGTTATTTCAACATGTTTTTGTGCTACAAAATCCTGTTGAAGAAACAGAAAATTCAGATCCTATAAATTCTTCTGAGGTTGAATGGATTTTTAATGGAAAAGCTAAATTTGATCTTCAATTTGAAGCCTTTCCAATTCATCAAAAGCTTATATTCAATATTGACTATTCTGATGTTTTATTTAAACAAAAAACAATTGCCGAGATGGCAAGAGCTTTTCAATATATTTTAGAATCCGTCTCAGAATTTCCTGATCAAAATATTGGAAGTATTGATATTTATTCTGTTATCAAAAATGATAAAAATGAATTCATCGAGATTTTTGAAACACCCAAAACCTTCATTCAGCTATTTGAAGATCAAGTAAAAAAATATCCTGACAAAACCGCTTTAATTTTCTCAGGAATGGGAATTTCATATCATGAATTAAATGAAAAATCTAGCAAAATTGCAGAAATTCTGATCGTGAAAGGAATAAAAAAAGGAGACTTTGTAGCATGCTTTCAGGATCAATCGATTGAAAGAATCATTAGTCTGCTAGGAATTATAAAAGCAGGAGCGGCTTATGTGCCCTTAGATACTGCTTATCCGTCCGAAAGAATCAATACGATTTTAAATGATACAGCAGCAAAAGTAGTTATCTCTTCGGAAAAATCTAAAAACACTGAAATTGCTGGAGATATTTCAGTTTTATTTATTGAGGACTTAATGAAAATATCTTTAGAAAACATCCGAGAAAGTTATTCAGACACACACTCTGAAAATGATTTAGCTTATGTTATTCATACTTCAGGCACCACAGGAACGCCCAAAGGTGTTTTGATAGAACATCAATCTTTAGGGAATTTCATAACAGAATACGGTAAATTACTCAACATTACAACAGTAGATAGAACATTGCAATTTTCACCATACAATTTTGATGGTTCAGTCATCGACCTTTGGATTCCGCTAGCATACGGATCGACCGTTCATCTTTATCCAAACAACAAATTATTGGGAAAGCACTTGGCAGATTTTCTTTTGTTACACGAAATATCAGTGATCCCTTTTATATCTCCTTCCGTACTATCTACCATTCCTCAATGCATAGAATTTCCTTCATTAAAAACGATCGGAACGGGAGCCGAAGTATGCCCGAAACAAGTAATTAACCATTGGAGAACAAAAGTAAAGTTCATTAATATGTATGGACCAACAGAATGTACTGTCGCAGTAAATCAATTTATTTTTGATAATATTCATCCTGAAAATACAATTGGAACTGCCATAAAAAATATGCAATTATATGTTTTAGATCAATATCAGCGAAAACTTCCGAGTGGAGTGATTGGTGAATTGTATATTTCGGGTATTCAGCTATCCAGAGGATACTTAAACGAACCTGAATTAACGGCAGAAAAATTCATTAAAAACCCTTTTATTGATAATGAAAACAGCATATTCAGCAAAATGTATAAAACTGGCGATCAAATCAGAAGTCTTACAGATGGCATGCTGGAATATGTTGGAAGAGCAGACCATCAGGTAAAAATAAGAGGGTACCGTATTGAGCTTTCAGAAGTTGAAAATGCCATTTACCACATTAAAGGGGTAGAAAAAGCTATTGTTCTTGTTCATTCCTATTCAGAATCTGTAAAATCTTTACGTGCTTTTATTGTTGGTAATATTGAAATTAATAGTATTAGAAATGAACTAAGTAAAAAACTTCCATCCTATATGATTCCGAATGAAATATATTTCACTGAAAATATTCCATTAAAATCAAATGGTAAAACAGATATTATATCTTTAAATGAGATTGCTGAAAAGTTTAAATCGGAAAATCAGGAAAATCAGGAAGAGCCTGCCAATGAGTACGAAAGAATAATTAAAGAAGTTTGGGTTGAGGTTCTTCAGCGCAATATCACCAATATGGAAGATGATTTTTTCTATTTGGGAGGTCATTCATTACTTTTAACAAAGCTTTACAACAGATTATACAAGCATTTCCCCAACAAACTTTCTCTTAGTGAACTGTACATCAATAGTTCCATCCGAAAATTAGCTCAACTAATCCAGGAAAGAGATCTTAATCCTGAAATTCAAGATTACGATTTGGGAGCCGACTCTCTAACTGAAGAAATAAAAAAAGATGCAACTATAGATCCCAATTACTTTCAATTTAACGTCACAGAAAAAGGAGACTTTGAAAACCCAAAAGCTATTCTTTTAACAGGCGTTACAGGTTTTGTTGGAGTTAATTTATTAATGGAATTATTGCAATCAAACGATGCTGATATTTACTTGCTCATTCGCGCTGAAGATGAAAACCATGCCAAAAGGCGTCTCTTTGAAACAATGGAAGATCAAATAATTTCAACAAGTTATGATGAGAAACGTGTAAAATTTTTAGCGGGCGATTTAGCAAAACCATATTTAGGCTTAAAACAGACAATCTACACCATCCTTACACAAACCATTGATATTGTCTATCATGCGGGAAGTTCTGTGAATTTTATTCAGCCTTACTCCTATATGAAATCTGCAAATGTAGATGCTTTACACACGATGATAAATTTTGTAACAACTCACAAATTAAAGCAATTGTCTCTTTTATCAACAGTTGGCGTTTTCAGCTGGGAACATTATTTCACAAAACCGACATTGATTAAAGAAAATACAGATACAACTTCCGCGTTAAAATATCTGAGTCGCGATATGGGCTATATCCAAAGCAAATGGGTGATGGAGCAGGTTGCACAAGAAGCCATTAAACAAGGCGTTCCTATAATTATTTTTAGGTTAGGATACGTTTTTTGTCATAGCTTAACGGGAGCCACTGCAAAATATCAGTGGTGGAGTTCACTGATAAAAACTTGCATTCAATTAAAATGTTATCCAATCCTTATCGACCAGAAAGAAGAGCTTACAATGGTAGATTTTGTCAGTAAGTCTATTGCTTATATTTCAAGAAACCCTCAAGCAATCGGCGAAATATTTCATCTAAGTCCGGAAACTGAAGACAATATGACAGTTATGGATTTTTTTGAATTTTTACGAAGTGAATTGAATTTTGAGCTAAAACCGATCCCGTATCATGAATGGATGCAGCTTTGGGAAAATGATGAAAACAGCCCATTATATCCTCTTCTGAATTTATTTAAATTTAAAGCTTACGACAATAAAGCGATTATTGAGATTCATCAGAACACACCTGATTTTGATATTAGTAATACTAAAAAATTCCTTAGTGGAAGCAAGATTGACAATACTAAAATCAATAAAAATAACGTAGAAGCGTTCTGCAAATATTTAGGAATTCTTTAGATGAAAGTTAAAATATTTTTTACCAGATTTAATTCCGGTGAAGAGACAGTCATTTTAAATCAATGGCTGTCTTTTCTTCCTATTGCACTTCAGAATATCAATCATCAATTTATAAATAAGGAAGATAAAGTAAGAAATTTACTCGGGAAATTATTGCTAATAGAAGCCTTAAAAAAATCTAATCACCAATCTATTTCTCTTGAAAATATGAAGTTTAATAATTATCTTAAACCATATTTGTGTAATAATCTCGATTTCAGTATTAGCCATTCCGCAAATTATGTTTTTTGCGCCGTTGGCGAAAATATAAAGCTGGGAATTGATATTGAAAAAATAAAATCAGTTGATTTTAATGATTTTGAAAATGTTATGAGCCAATCAGAATGGTTTAAAATTAATACTTCACCCAACCCTTTTCAAAAATTCTTTGATTTCTGGACATTAAAGGAGTCTTTAATCAAAGCGGAAGGAAAAGGCTTTTTTGCTGATGTAAACAATATTATTATTACAAAAAACAATATTATATATGAAAATAATACGTGGTTTTATCAAAAACTATACATTGATAAAAATTATTCCGGTCACATTGTAACCAATCATTTTGATACAACAATCGAGATGATTTTTACAAGATTTATTTGATGCTAAAAGCCATTTGCAAACGGATAATTACGTACCTTTAGCATTAAATAAAAGTCATAATGAAGAAGACCTTAAAAAGGACGTTTAGAGTATCCAAATATGTAATTTATAAAGAAACACTGGTTGATTTTAAAGAACATTTTTGGTCATTTTTAGGTGCTTTTTTCGGGATAGGAATCATTGCATATCTACAGTCTCACAGCATATCGGCTACAGAAAATATTTTTTTGATTGGTTCATTTGGAGCATCGAGTGTTTTGATTTACGGAGCCATCCAAAGCCCGCTGGCTCAGCCGAGAAATTTGGTTGGCGGACATGTTATTTCGGCATTGGTCGGCGTTACAGTTTTTAAACTTGTACCAGAAATTATTTGGCTTTCTGCACCCTTAGCCGTTGCATTTTCAATTGTTTTAATGCAATATACGAAAACTTTACATCCGCCGGGAGGCGCTACAGCACTGATTGCGGTAAGTTCCACAGGAAAAATCCCCGAATTAGGATATTGGTACGTTGTTTCTCCGGTTCTTACAGGCTGCATTATTTTACTATTAATTGCCTTATTTTTTAATAATATTACTCCAAACAGAAGCTATCCAACGCATAGTCGGTTTAAAAAATTATTACAAAAGAAACATGCACATCCACACAAAATGAAAAAATAAAAATTTATGAATTGTCTCGAATGTGGCGAAAAAATTATTGGCAGATCAGATAAAAAATTCTGTAATGATGCCTGCCGAAACGCCTACAACAATAAGCAAAATAAGGATTCCAGCAATCTGATGCGGAATATCAATAATAAACTTCGGAAAAACTACAGAATTCTGAAGGAAATAAATGTTGACGGAAAGGCAAAAATTCTAAAATCTAAGCTAGATGGCTTAGGTTTTGATTTCGATTATTTCACAAATCTTAAAGTGTATAAAAACGGTTCTGAATACAAATTTATTTACGATTACGGCTATAAACTTTTAGAAGACGATTTTGTTTTGATTGTAAAAAATCAATTATAAAACACCATCACACTTAAAATTATCAATATGAAAGAAGTTGTTTTGATTACCGGAGCTGGCGGAATGATAGCCCATGAACTCGCAAAAAAAATTAAAAACGAATACGAGGTTCGATTTTTAACCCGAAGAAAAAGACGAAACAACGATTATGAATGGGATATCAAGCAAGGAATAATTGATGAGTCAGCCTTCGATAATATTTCACATATTATTCATTTGGCCGGAGCCAATATTTCTGAAAAACGTTGGACTGATGAACGAAAAAAAGAGCTGATTTCCAGCCGTGTCGATTCTGCTCAACTTCTTTTAAACACTTTACAGAAAAAGAAAATCAAATTAAAATCTTTCATTTCTGCTTCTGGAATTAATTATTACGGAACAAAAACAACCGATAAAATTTTCACAGAAGAAGATGATCCCGGAAATGATTTTCTAAGTGAAGTTGTGGTTTTGTGGGAAAAAGCTGCCGATGATTTTAAAGAACAGAATTTAGCGGAAAGAGTTGTGAAAGTTCGCACTGCGGTGGTACTTTCAGAACAAGATGGAGCGTTGAAAAAAATGGCTCCCACCATTAAAAATTATATAGGATCACCTTTGGGAAGCGGAAAACAATATATGCCTTGGATTCATATTGATGATATTTGCTCGATTTATGAATTTGCTTTAAAAAATTCAAATGTTAACGGAGCTTATAATGCGACTTCACCTCAGCATACTACTAACGAAAATTTAACCAAAAAAATTGCAGAAGTATTAGATAAACCTTTATTTATGCCGAATGTTCCCACCTTTGTATTAAAACTTATTTTCGGAGAACTGGCTGATGCTCTTCTCGAAGGTTCCAGAGCGTCATCACAGAAAATTCAGGATGCCGGATTTCAATTTGAATTTCCTGATTTGAAAAAGGCTTTGGA
>DKLU01000154.1 GCA_002455915.1 Chryseobacterium sp. UBA6632 | reverse complement strand
ATGAAATTCATACCGGAAAAATTTCAACAGATGATATTGAATTTGAAAAAACCGAAAATGAAGTTAAAAAACAAATTGAGGGTTTTATCAATATCAACGGAACAAAAACGGTTGATTATTTTCATAAAACCTTAGGAAAATTACTGTATGATTATTGTGGTTTAGCCCGAAATGAAGAAGGTTTAAAATACGCCATCGAAGAAATCCGAAAACTCAAACATCAATTTTATAAAGACGTAAAAGTTTCCGGGCAAGGCAATCAAATGAATACCGAACTCGAAAAAGCGGGTCGCGTTGCCGATTATTTTGAAATTGGTGAATTGATGTGTTATGATGCGTTAACCCGAAATGAATCTTGTGGAGCACATTTTCGTGAAGAATTTCAAACTCCCGATGGTGAAGCTTTGAGAAATGATGCTGAATTTCAATTCATCTCTGCATGGGCTTGGAAAGGTGAAAACAACGAACCTGAATTGATAAAAGAACCTTTGATTTTCGAAGAAATTCAGCCGACTGTAAGGAGTTATAAATAATATTGAAGTAAAAAGGTAAAAGTAAGAAGAGCCAAGTGCTTGAGGTGAAGATATTGACAAGAAGCCATTGATATAAAATACACTTACCATTAAAGATTACAAAAAACACAGAACTTATGGATTTACACCTTAAAATATGGAGACAGAAAGACCGACAAAGTGAAGGAAAACTTGTGAATTATGATTTAAAAGAACTCAATCCTCACATGTCTTTCCTTGAAATGCTGGATACCTTAAATGAAAGATTGATCGTGGAAGGCGATGAACCCGTAGAATTCGACCACGATTGCCGAGAAGGAATCTGCGGACAGTGCGGAATGATGATCAACGGATTGGCTCACGGGCCTTTGGAACATACGACAACCTGCCAGCTTCATTTACGTTCTTTCAAAGATGGAGAAACGATTGTAATTGAACCTTTCCGAGCGTTGGCTTTTCCCGTTAAAAAAGATTTAAAAGTCGACCGTTCTGCGTTTGACAGAATTATTTCTTCAGGCGGATTTGTTTCCGTGAATACAGGTCAAGCTCCCGATGCAACGGCAATTGCAGTCACTCATCAGACAGCCGAAGAAGCCTTTGATTCTGCGGCCTGTATTGGTTGTGGAGCGTGTGTTGCGACCTGTAAAAACGGAAGTGCGGCTTTGTTTACCTCAGCAAAAATTACACATATGGTTTTGCTTCCTCAAGGCAAAGAAGAACGAAGCAACCGTGTTTTAAATATGGTCACACAAATGGATTCTGAACATTTTGGTCACTGTTCCAATACCGAAGCCTGTGAAGTCGAATGTCCGCAGGGAATTTCTGTACTGAATATCGCCAGAATGAATTATGAATACAGCAGAGATCTGTTTTTTAGGAAGAAATAATTGAATAATTTGATTTTTCAAACATCATTTTATCAAACCTTATAGGTTTTTGAAACCTATAAGGTTTAGTAGAAGTTGATTTTAATTCTAAATGTTTTTAAACTTCTTTATCGAAATACAACATATAATATTTCCCGTTTTCATCTTCTCCGGTAGCCAGTTTCTGACGGTCACCGTGGATGTAGATGTGGAAATTTTTATCTAATTTAATAATGCTTTTGAAATGTCTCTGTGTTTTCTTTACTGCAGATTCATTGATGGGGAACTCTTCAGCAATATTAATCTGCATATCCTGCTCATAATCTGTTTTAAAATTATTAAAACTTTCGATTACGTGCTCATCGCCCAATACTTCATTGGCAAATTCATCTAGTTTAAATTCTTCTTTTTCTTTAAAGAAATTGATTGATTTATTTAAGAAATCTGCCTGATCTGCTTTAGAAACTTCAAATTCCTGAGGCAATTGTTTGGTGATATAATCTTTATACACCATTAATGCTTCCTGCGTATGAAAATATTCATCATCACGCTGTTTTACCTTTAAGAAATCCTCAAACCAATAATACATATCTCCGTTTTTGTTGTTATCAACCACAGAAAGTACATATCCGGTTTCTTTATCGTTGTTATAAATTAAAGCCGCTTTATCAATTTTAGACAAACCAATTCCCTGATCTTTTTCAATATCAAAAGTTTCATCCTGAGGAGAAATTTTAAGGAAAGATTCTCTTTTTTCAGTTTTAAAAATTCCGATCTTGTCGACTCTTTCTGTGCCTTCTCTTTCGTCTTCAAAATAAACAATAAACAATTCTCCACCCTGAACTCTTGGGTTTTCCGCCGCTTCAAAAAGGTGTTTTGCAATATTTTCAGACTCCCAAAGAAACTTGGCTTTGTCATCAAAAATCTCAGACACCGAGCTGTAAACAGGATTATTTACCAAATAGGTATCGCTGTAAAAATGGAAGGTTTCCTCCGACTTGAAAGAACCTAAAAAATAGTCTTCCAGCAATTCTGCCATTCCTTCTTCCAGTTGCAATTCTTCCTGAGAAAGCGTTAAAGATTCTCCGTTGATTTTATTTCCGACTCTGTGTACTATGATTTTTGAAAACATCTCTTGAATATTTTGGATTGCAAAGATATTCATTCTATCCTTTCCAACATAAAAATAAGATCCTTCTTTCTGTTTCTTTTCATTCTGATAAAAACCCTATCATTTTGACAGGATTTTTTTAACTAAAATTCAATCAAACTAAAATTAAAATACTGATTTATTGATATTTAATTAAAATAAATTGTAAAGGTACGCCATTGGTATCATGTCTTTCAAAACAATAGAATATGAATTATTTAAAAGCCATTCAGGAGATCTCGGAAGTGATCCCATTTATAGAAGAAGAGCTGGAAGAAAATAAAACACCAAGCTCATACAGCGTGATCCACACTTTCAACGATCATATTAAAAAGATGATTCGGCAAAATGACCGAAATCTATTGTTCAAATGTCTAAAAAAGATGAACAATATTTACCGCGACGGCGACATTATGCTAAAATACGCGGTTGAATGTACGTTTATTTATTCTCTAGACAATTCAACTGCTTTTTGCAGCGAAGAATACCGAAAAGTGATCTTTAGTCACATTTCTCAGGAACTTCAGAAAATACATTCGAGACAAATCTACAGCCATGGCACATAATAAAAATCAGGTTTGTTACATTTTTAACAACTTTCATTACAAAAGCACCCAATTCATCAAAATAAAAAACCATTAAAAATCAACTATTTATGAAAACAAAGATCAGAAAAATATCCGACTGGAAAACCTTCAAAACTACGACCAGCAGACACAATTTCGAGATATTAGCAACTCACATTGCCGTGATTGTAGGAGTATTTATTTTTGCGGCTTGCCTGTAAAGTTTGGTACAGTTTTCGCGGAAATAAATTAGTTCTGAAAAATATTAATTATGATGAATGTAAAAATGCAGACTATTAATCAAAAAATAGCTATTGAATATTTAAAATTTTTCTATGCACCACTAAGAGGCGAAATATCACAGTTGTCTGTGCAGGATAACTTTCCGGGTGTTATTCAGGCGACCGTAAATTACCTGAAAAAGCTTTTATTAGAAGCAAAAGTAAGCATCATTGCCCATCACATCAAACTGATGGATATGATCTACAAAGGTGGCGATTCTTATGTAAAAGGAATGATTGAAAACCTGTTTGTAAGGTCGTTTGAAAGCTTTAAAAAGCATGCAAAAATTCAGCATTGGAAACTGCTTTATCAGTACATGCCGATCAGTTTCCAGATCATTTATAATGATCAGCAAAAACAGGATAAAATATTCTTTGGTAAATAAAATTTAATTTAAAAATTCCCTAAACAGTTCGTTCAGGGAATTTTTTTCATGAAAAATCTCAGATCTAATTATTTCACTTTGATGGGTAAAAAAGTTATTTTTACAGCCAAATAAAACAAATTGATCATGAAAACTATTTTGAAACTGAGCTTGGGAGCGCTATTCCTGATCTCATGTGGAGGAAATGATGATGCCACGGAAAATCTTCAACCACAAGAAAAAAAGGTATACAATTTTGAATATAAAAATTACGCTGTAAAAAATATCGAATTGTATGAAGGGCCTTCGGGGCAGAAAACAAACCCTAATGAATCTTACTTAGCTAATCATTGGAGCTTTTATAAAGAACCGACCTGGAAAAAAATCAGTCTGGATCTTCCGAATAATTCTCTGCAATTAATTTCAGGAAATTCTGCGGATGTTACGTATAAAGTTACCATCAACAGTGATTCGGTTTTCATTGCCGAAAATCATGAATACATCGGAAATTTTAATAAAAAAGAATCTTCATTTACTTTAAGAAGATCTTTTCAATATGTAAAAAAAATGCCGCGAGACAATTCTTCTTCTCTGAATATTTCACAGAAAGTTATTTTTGGAATAAGTGAATATAAAGACCTTTTTGGAAACAGTTTTTTTGCAAATCCTTCTGAAATGACGGAAGCAAAAGATGAAGTAATTTGGAGCAATATTGACTATAATTACAATAGCCTATAACAAAAAATTCCTCGATATGCTCGAGGAATTTTTTTATTTTTTTACAAACACATTTTGAATGGTTTGCTTTTGTTCTTCATTTAATTTGGCTCCTTTTTCCAGTTTAGTAAGAAAAGCTTGCACTTCTTCCGGAGTTGCAGGTGAACCTAAATTATCACCCTTCTGATCGAAAGAATCGGCAAGAACAGCTCCTTTAGGATTCAGAATCAACCAAAATGGTAATCCTGCGTTCTGACCTTTATATTTGTTCATGATTTCCTGTCCGCCCGGGTTTTCTAGTGCTTTCTTTTCGCCTCTTTCCTGAACATCGATATAAGCCGTGACAAAGTTTTTGTCGAAAATCGGTTTTGTTTCGGGAAGATTCATATTATGTTCCATCAGTTTGCACCATTTGCACCACGAAGCGTGAAAAACCAATAAAACATTTTTATTGCCAGCTTTGGCTTCGGTAAGTGCTTTTTTCAATACAACATCTGCCTTTTCCTGCGCAAAGTTGAGTTGAAACAGGAACAATCCTAATATGATTAGTGTTTTTGAGAATTTCATTTTATAATGATTTTGAATTTTAAAACTATACGAATGTAGGTAATTTTTGTTTTAGTTTAATGAAAATTCCACTCAATAAATTGATTTTTAAGAAGTAAAAAAATGCTTACATTTGTTCATAAATAGAATATAAAATGAATATTTCTGCTGAAAAAAATGAGATCATAAAATGGATCAATTCATTGGAAAATCCAGAAATCATCGAGGAAATCAACAAAATCAGAAAAAGAAAAACTTTTGATTTTGAAAAAGAATGGGAAAGAGGAATTTCTATTGATGAAGCTAGAAAAAGAACTCAAGAATTTATAAAGTCCTTAGATTGGAAAAAATAAATATTATTTTACATCCTACTGTCATCGATTTTTTTGAAGAACTTATCATTATTTTACATCAGAAAAATTATTTTGGATTTGAAAGTGATGCCCAAGATTACGTCCAAAAAATTTATGATTTTATAGAATACAATCTTCCTATTTTTCCATATAAGACAACTCCTGAAGACCTATTAAATTTAGGTTCAAAATATATTTTCTATAAAGCTAATCAAAATACAACTTGGTATATTTTCTTTGAAAAATCTCAAAACCGTTATTTAATAACTTTTATTACCAATAATTATTCTGAGATTATTCAATTCTTATAAAATCAATGCCCAAAACCGAAATACACACTCAGGCAGATAATACAAAGTACCAACAGTGTAATTCCTACATATAGTTTATCTTTTTCAAGAATAAAACTCACTAAAGAAAGCAACAGTCTTATAAACGGCGTCAAAAATAAAATAATGATGGCCACATAAATAATGCTGCTTCCGTTCATCTGCTGAACACCTCTGAAAATATCTCCAATCACGGCAAAAATACTTTCTTCCTTTTCTTCAAAATGAGAATAATCTACCGTATCGTTTGCGTGATTGAAAAGGTAAACAAGCCCGCCTAAAATCCCGATGAATAAAACGGTACGAACACCATATTTCAGGACATTTCCTACGAGTTTTTTTATTGTATCGTCTGTAACTGTCATTTCCTAAATTTTTCCTTTAATTCCACTATAAATCATATTCGCTGCTAAAAAGAAGATGATAAAAGCGAAAATTGTTCTTAATTTTTTCGGGTCGGTTGCCATTAATATTTTAGATCCGATCATGGCGCCTACTAAAACGCCGATCATTACGGGAAGGCAAATATCAGGAACGATATAGCCTTTCTGAATATAGATCACGCAACTCGCCAATGCCGTAACTCCCATCATAAAATTACTTGTGGTAGTCGATACTTTGAACGGAATTTTCATAATCGTATCCATCGCAATTACTTTGAAGGCACCGGAACCAATTCCTAACATTCCTGAAAGCATTCCTGCCAATCCCATCATTCCGAAACCGCCTAATACATTCTTTGTTCCGTACTTTACTTTCGTTTCTTTATTAATCGGATAATCAGAAGGCAATTTCAACGCAATCGCCATTTTGCTTGAATTTTCCACAACCGCTTCTCCTTTTTTTCTTAAAGAATTTCCGGCTGAAAAAATTAAGGCACATCCGAAAAGAATCGCAATAAACGAACTTGGTGCTGCGCTGGAGATCAATGCTCCAGCTACCGCGCCTGCTGTGGTTGCAATTTCGAGGAACATTCCTAATCGCATATTGGCAATTCCTTCTTTTACGTACGCTGCTGCGGAACCTGATGAGGTTGCAATTACCGATACCAGAGCCGCCCCAATAGCATAATGAATATCTACGCCTAAGACAATTGATAAAAGCGGAATGACAACAATTCCACCACCCAAACCGGACAGTGAACCGATGACTCCTGCGCAGACAGAACCTAATAAAACAAAAAGAGTAAACAGCAAAACGCTCATAGTATAGTATTTCCCCAATAAATTCAGGAGCTTTTTATTAATGAAAAGATCAATAGAATTCCGAAAATCGTAGGCGATCAAAGAAAATAACCCGCTGAATTTATTTATTAAGACTACAAAATTAGACAAGGATTTAGTTTTTGTGAAATTTAATGTGGGATTTTAACAAAATTTTAAAGTTTCTTAAATAACTAAATTCAAGAATAAGAATTTGGCTGGAAGATGGAAGATGGAGGATGGAGGCTCGTTGAATTCTTCATTTTCTGATGATGATAAAAAATAAGGAAAAAAGGAAAGACTTTGATTTTTATAACTCTACACAACCTCCATCTTCCAGCCCCCAGCTTCCATATTCTATTATATTATTTAACTAAAACCTTACTAAAACAAAAAACGCTACAAACTTTCGTTTATAACGTTTAAAACTATATAAGTTACATGTGATTAAAGCATTGATATTAGTTTTTAAGGAGATCGGAAGAGCG
>DKLU01000022.1 GCA_002455915.1 Chryseobacterium sp. UBA6632 | reverse complement strand
CGCTCTTCCGATCTTTTGGAAAAAGAAATTTCTAAATCTTTGAATCTCTAAATATTTTAATTTTAAGTAAATAATAAACTATACATATGAAAAAGAAATTCACTTGGAAAAAGGCCATTTATATTTTGCTGGGGCTTTTATTTGCAGTGGCATTGATCTCGGGAATCGGGTATTTAATAAAATCGAACTCCAAAGAGAATGAAGCTTTCCTTACCAGAAAACCAACCATTCAGAATATGGATGATAAGGTAATGGCAACAGGAAAAATTGTTCCAAAAGAAGAAATTGAGATTAAGCCAAATATTGCAGGAATTATCGATAAAATTTTGGTGGATGAAGGTGATAAAGTAGTAGCTGGACAGCTGATCGCAACCGTGAGAATTGTTCCGAATCTTGCAGATGTAAACAGTGCACAGCAAAATGTGGATAACCAACAACTTCAAATTGCAAATGCAAAACTGAATGTTGAAAACATGCGTAAGCAATTCGAAATGCAGGATAAACTGTACAAGCAGGGAGTGGCTTCAAAACAGGAGTTTTTGAATTCTCAGCAACAGCTATATTCTACACAGCAATCGCTTAAAAATGCTCAACAGGCTTTGGTGACGGCCCAAAAAACATTGCAAATCGCAAAAACAGGTTCCACGCCGGAATTGCAAGGGTTGGCAACCACTCAGATTCGTTCAAAAGCTTCCGGTACAGTGCTTGAAGTTCCAGTGAAAGTAGGAAGTCAGGTAATTGAGGCCAACTCGTTCAACGCAGGAACAACCATTTGTTCAATTGCAGATTTAAATTCATTGATTTTCCAAGGTGAGATTGATGAAGCACAAGCGGGTAAATTAAAGCAAGGTATGGATATGAGCATTGTCATTGGTGCTCTTCAAAATAAAACATTTCCAGGAAAACTGACGATGATCGCTCCGAAAGGAAAAGATACGAACGGAACAATTAAATTCCCGGTGGAAGGTGATGTGAATAATCCGAATAATGAATACATCAGAGCGGGTTTCTCTGCAAACGGTGAGATCGTTTTAAGTTCTCAGAAAAATGCATTGTTACTGGATGAATCTTTAGTTCAATACGAAAAGAAAAACGGAAAAGATGTTCCTTTCGTTGAGGTGAAGCAGGCTAATGGAACTTTCAAAAAAGCGTATATTAAGTTAGGTGCAAGCGACGGAATCAATGTTCAGGTTCTTTCAGGAATTGACAAAAATTCTGAAGTTAAAGTTTGGAATCCTTCCGACAAAGACAAAGAAGAACTGAAAGCAAAAACAAAAAAATAATAAACTAACACTATAGTTTTAAACTGAGGTCCTGAGAAATTATTTCTCAGGATTTTTTGTTTAGCGTTGAATTTATCATTCAGGACGAGACGGGGTGAAGGGAAGAAGCTGTGAATAATTTTGTATTAAAATGTATTCTGAAAAGTAATGAAATCACAGCCTGAAATGTCTTACTTTTAAACTATTAAATTAATTCTATGAAAAATAATTACCTTATCCTTTTTCTTTTTGTTCTCGCGAAATTTATTTTGCAATATTCTTTGATAGGATCTGAATATGAGCTTCATCGCGATGAATATTTGCATTTAGATCAGGCAAATCATTTAGCGTGGGGATATTTATCAGTTCCGCCAGTAAATTCCTGGTTGGCTTTTATTGTGAAGATGTTAGGTAATTCTGTGTTTTGGGTGAAATTTTTTCCGGCGTTATTCGGTGCTTTAACGATTGTTGTTGTTTGGAAAATCGTTGAAGAATTAAAAGGTGACCTTTATGCTAAAATTTTGACTTCAACCGGAATTTTATTCTCTGTTTTACTTCGTGTTAATATGCTTTTTCAACCTACGTCTTTAGAAGTATTACTTTGGACGATGTTATATTATGTTTTAATTAAATATTTTAATTCAGAAAAAGTAAAATGGCTGTATACTGCCGCAATTATTTTCGGGATCGGATTCTTGAATAAATATAATATAGCTTTTGCGGTGTTGGGATTAATCCCTGGTTTGTTAGTGACAAAACAAAGAAAAATATTTCTTCAAAAGCATCTTTATTTTGCTCTGATTTTAGCTTTATTGATCGTTTTACCGAATATTTTATGGCAGTACCATAACCATTTTCCGGTCATTAAGCACATGAAAGAATTGTCGGAAAGGCAATTGGTAAATGTTGATCGTTTTGATTTTGTGAAATCACAGATTCTGTTTTTTATTGGAGTTCTTTTTGTAATTATTTCAGGATTCTATGCGTTAGTTTTTTATCAACCTTTCGAAAAAATTCGTTTTTTATTTTGGACTTATATTTTTACGATTGCAATATTTTTAGTTTTCAAAGCTAAAGATTATTATGCCATTGGTTTGTATCCTACGTATATCGCTGTCGGAGCTGTTTTTCTTGCTCATCTTTTTGAAAAAGGCTGGGTGAAAAAACTGGTACAACCAATAAGTATTTTGATTCCCATTTTGCTTTTTTTACCTCTATATCAGGTTGCTTTTCCGAATAAAAGTCCGCAATATATTGTAGATCATCCTGAAAATTATAAAAAATTGGGCTTGCTTCGTTGGGAAGATGGAAAAGATCATTCTTTGCCACAGGATTTCTCAGATATGCGTGGCTGGAAGGAGTTGGCTGAAAAAGTAGATAAAGAATATGAAGCATTGTCGAAATCCGGAAATACCATTGTGATTTGTGATAATTACGGGGAAGCGGGAGCGATTAATTATTATTCCCGCAAAGGAATAAGGGCGGTTTCTTTTAATGCAGATTATCTTAATTGGTTTAATTTATCAACGTTTTATCATAATGTTATTCGTGTAAAAGAAAATCCTGAAGATGAGCTTGAGCAAACCAGTAAGATATTTCAAAATTCTAAAATTGCAGATTCTGTTACTGATCAATATGCTAGAGAAAAGGGGACTGTAATTTTCAGTTTTGAAGGTGCAAAAATAGATATCAGAAAAAGACTTCAAGAAGAAATTATTGAAGAAAAAGGCGGATATTAACAGATAATTAACTACGGTAGGATAAAATTGAATGTTTGAAATTCTCTATTTTAGTAAAAATGAAAATTTGCTATGAAATCAATATCCAGATTCCTGTTTTTACTTTTGATTACCACTTTTGCTGTTTGCTATTCTCAAAAATCAGTGGCTGTAAAAAGTAAAATAGTATATAGTTCTGATGACCTAAAAATTATTCAGTTATCGGAGAGTGTTTTTCAGCATATTTCCTATTTACAAACCGATTCTTTTGGTAAAGTTGAATGCAACGGAATGATCGCAAAAGATGGTAACGAAACCATTATTTTTGACACACCAACCAATGATAAAAGCTCTGCAGAATTAATTTCGTTTATTAAAAACAATCTTCATTCAAAAATAAATGCGGTAATTGCCACACATTTTCATGAAGATTGCCTAGGAGGTTTGAAAGAATTTACTAAAAATAATATTCCTTCTTATTTAAATAATAAAACAATTGAGCTTGCTAAGAAAGCCGGAACCAATGTTCCTGATCACGGTTTTGAAAATAACCTGACTTTACCTGTTGGAAATCAGAAGGTGTATATTCAATTTTTTGGAGAAGGGCATACTAAAGACAATGTGGTGGGATATTTTCCGAAAGAAAAGACAATGTTTGGAGGTTGTTTAATTAAAGAAATGAATGCCACAAAAGGTTACCTTGGTGATGCCAATGTTAAAACCTGGTCTGCAACCGTTGAAAAAGTAAAAGCGAAATATCCGGATGCTAAAATAGTCATTCCTGGTCATGGTGAAATTGGCGGCGAAGAGTTACTGGATTATACAATCCGACTTTTTAAGTAAAAAGTAAAAAGAGCCAAGTAAAGATAAATGCAACTAAAATCAATCAGATAAAGTATAATTTCTTCTTTAGCTTCATTCAATCAATTTATCAATTCTTCTTTGCTTCCCGTACTATTTTCATCAAGAATAAAACTTTGAGTTAAAAAAATATTTTTGTTTATAATTAATGAGAACATTCAGAACAATATCCGGAAATAAACCCATTGAAATTAACCGAACGATAACCTTCCGGTAATTTAACTTCAACTTCATTGGGTAAACATTCAATTTTTCCACAATTCAGGCATTTAAAGTGGAAATGATTATGCCGATGCTTTTTCTCGGAACAGTTGACACAAAAAGCAAAATAATACTTTCCGTCGTCCCCTAAAATTTTGTGAACAATTCCGTCATCACAAAAACTATTAAGCACCCGATAAATAGTGGCGCGATCTACCGCTTCACCCAATTCTTTCTGTAAAATTTCCTGACTTACTGCAGATTTAGACTTTTTCAAGGAATCTAAAATCAATTGCTTGGTCGGGGTATTTCTCTTTGCCATAGTACAAAGATAAAAATTATTATTGCGATTAAGTCGCATTAATGGAAATTTCTCTTAACTTTGCAACTATCAACTATCAACTATCAACTATCAACTATCAACTATCAACTATCAACAAGAAATACTATGGAAAATAAAGAGGTCATCATTATAGGAGGAAGCTACGCCGGATTATCTGCCGCAATGGCTTTGGGAAGATCATTAAGAAATGTCTTAATCATAGACGGCGGAAAACCTTGCAACCGACAGACGCCACATTCACATAATTTTATTACCCAGGACGGAAAAACGCCGAAAGAAATTTCTGATTTGGCTAAAGAACAGGTTTTGAAGTATAAAACCGTAACATTTCATGAAGGAAAAGTCGTGAAAATAATTAAAAATGAAGATGATTTCGAGGTTGAAACAGCTAACGGAGAAAAATTTAATGCTAAAAAAATAATCTTGGCGTCTGGAGTTAAAGATATGATGCCTGATATTCCCGGATTTGCAGAATGTTGGGGAATTTCTGTTATTCATTGTCCGTACTGCCATGGCTATGAAGTAAAAGGAAAAACTACCGGAATTATGGCAAACGGAGATATGGCTTTTGATTTTACGAAGCTTGTTTTTAATTTAACAAAAGAGGTTACTTTATTTACGAACGGAAAATCTGCTTTAAATGAAGAGCAAACAGAAAAATTTAATCAACATAAAATAAATATTATAGAAGATGAAATTGCTGAAATTCTACATAAAAACGGACAAATTCAGAATGTGATTCTTAAAAACGGAAAAGAAATTCCATTGGAAGCTTTGTATGCTAAAATTCCTTTTGAACAAAACATCAATGTTGATGATCTTGGAATTGAATTAAATGAAAATGGATTCATTAAAGTTGATACGATGATGAAAACCAATATTCCCGGGATATTTGCCTGCGGAGATAATACCACGATGATGAGATCGGTTGCGAATGCTGTTGCTCAAGGTAATTTTGCCGGAGCTGTTGTGAATAAAGAGCTTTCTGAAGAAGATTTTATATAAAGAATATGTTGATTTACTGCTAAGCTTATAAACAATTAAGGCATTTCAAAAATCATCCTTTGTGATTATTCATTCTCGCTGAAAATTTCGTACTTTTGGGGTGAAAAAATTCTAAAAGTAAAAGTAAAATGGACATTATTTTCGACCTGATTGAAAAGGAAAGACAAAGACAATCTCATGGATTAGAGCTTATTGCGTCAGAAAATTTCGTTTCTGAAAACGTAATGAAGGCAATGGGAAGTGTACTGACAAACAAATATGCTGAAGGATATCCCGGAAAAAGATATTACGGAGGTTGTGAAGTAGTAGATGAGGTTGAAACGTTAGCAATTAACAGAGCAAAAGAACTTTTCGGAGTTGATTATGTAAATGTTCAGCCACATTCTGGTTCTCAGGCTAATGCGGCGATTTACTTGGCAGTTTTGAAACCTGGAGATAAAATCATGGGGATGGATCTTTCTATGGGAGGTCACCTTACGCACGGTTCTGCGGTTAATTTCTCTGGTATTCAGTACGATGTGGTTTCTTATGGCGTTCAGCAAGAAACGGGTCTTATCGATTACGATCAAATGAGAGAAGTTGCGTTGAGAGAAAGGCCAAAAATGTTGATCGCTGGTTTCTCTGCGTATTCAAGAGATTTAGATTATGCTAAATTTAGAGAGGTGGCGGACGAAATTGGGGCTACACTTTGGGCAGATATCGCTCACCCGGCTGGTTTAGTTGCAAAAGGTCTTTTAAATAATCCATTCGAACACTGTCATGTTGTAACGACTACGACTCACAAGACGTTAAGAGGTCCAAGAGGTGGTATGATTATGATGGGGAAAGAT
>DKLU01000024.1 GCA_002455915.1 Chryseobacterium sp. UBA6632 | reverse complement strand
CGCTCTTCCGATCTAGAGAAGCCAACCCTTCATCATACATTTTTTTCTGTCGGGTAAATTGGTCTTCGGAAAGTTTTAATTCGTTTTTAATAGCTTCTAATTCTGCTTCTTCACCCGTAAGTTTATTGTTCAGCTGACTGATCTTTATTTTTAACTGATTTAATTTTAAATCTCTCGAAGAATTTAAAGCCTCAAGCTGATTTTTTGCAGTTCCGACCTTCGCTTCATAATAATCTCGAACGCCCTTTTTTGCATTTACCTGCTCCTGGGTTCTTTGCACCAAAAGCGGATCTAAATAATCATCCTTTATTTCGGAAAGTTGAAGTAAAGTATCTCCTTTTTTTACATAATCTCCGTTTTTCACATTCCATTTGGTAATTCTTCCGGGAATCGGGGAGTTAAGTTGTTGAGGTCTCTGTTCCTGATAAAGCGAACTTACATTGCCTTTTACTTTTATATTTTGGGTCCAGGGAAGAAATAAAGTGATAATTCCACTGATAAAAATGAATAAAAACCATCTTTTTACCCTCGATTTTTTATGAATATGATATATTTTGTCGAATGACTGTAGTTTCATTTTGCTAAAATTTTATGATAGAATTTTTAAAGTACCGTCCTCCATGTGAATATGCTGATCTGCAATTTCCAACAAGCTTTTATCCTGAGAGACCAAAATAATCGTCGTTCTTTCTTTTTTCATCTGAAGGTATTGCATCATTTTTTCCTGATGTTCCGGCTGCAATCCAGCAAACGGATTTTCTAAAATAATGAGTCTTTTTTCTCCTAAAAGCGCTCGAAGAAGCAATATTTTTTTCTTTGAACTAAACGTAATTTCAGAATCTGTCTCGCTGATTTCCGTGAAAAAACCACTGCTGAAAAGGCTTGAAATATTTTCAATTCCGATATGTTCAGAAAGTTCAAGAATATCTTCAGTCGTACTTTCTGTATTTCCCAGCAGAATGTTTTCTTTCACATTACCTTGAATGACTTTCATATTTTCAAGATACAGCCCGATAGAATTTCGCATTTTCTGTTTATCGATATTCTGTAACGGGATTTTATCGAAAAGAATGGTTCCTGAACTGGATTCAAAAAATCCGGCGATCATATTCAGCAAAAGAGATTTTCCGGTTCCTAATTTTCCGGTTAAAATCGTGATGCTGTTTTCCTTTATTTTAAAATTAAGGTTTGAAAGAATAGGCGTACTGTCGTTGAAAGAAAAGTTTACATTTTTAAACTCAATTTCGGTTCCTTTTTCCTTTTGAGAAAGAATAATTTCGCCATCTTTTTCTTCTTTAAGATCGGTAATCTTCGAAAGTTTAGCGAAAGAAGCAATAAGGTCGTAATAACTTTCAAGGCTTACAATCAGTTTTTCAACAGCAGCCATAATACTTAAAACAACAATTTCTGTGGCGATAAAAGCTCCGATATTTAATTTTTGATCGATCAATAGATACGTTCCAATTGCAAGCATCGCCAAGGTGATAATCACTTTAAAAGCAATAATCGTTTTGTACTGAAAAACCAAAACTTTGAAATGAGAAGTTCTGTGATCCAGATATTCTACCACGCGGTCGTCTGTCCCTTTCAGATGGGCGCCGCTTTCAGAATGCATTTTAAAGGTCTTTACAGATCCTGCAATATCTTCTATCCAGGCTGCGGTATCATATTTTTTGTTGCTTTCTTCAATGCTAGATTTAATACCGCTTTCCATGGTATATCGGAAAATGATGATCACACAAATCACAACTAAAGCTCCGAATGCCAAAAACCATGGATGATAAAATGAAAGTAACAAGATTCCGAAGAAAATCTGGATCAATGCAGTCGGAATTTCCAATAAAATTTTAGAAACACCTTTCTGAAGATTTTGGATATCAAAAAAACGGTTGACCAATTCCGGAAGGTAATATTTTCTGGTGTAGGAAAGATTGATTTTAGGAATTTTTTCAGCAAAAGCCATTGAAAATTCAACATATATTTTCTGCTGTATTTTCTCGATGATCTCGATAACTTTTAATCTGAAATAGCCGACAAGCCAAGTTCCGATAACGACAAAAAATATTAGGATGTAAATTGAAGTTGCCATCGTAGCACCCATTACAAAACTCACGATAGATTGTATTCCCAAAGGAATACTTAACGAGACAAGCCCGTTTAAAATCGCATAAAAATAAATGTTGGTAACGTCTTTTTTCTCTTTTGTAATGTAGCGAATCAGCCTTTTTCCCTGTTCATTAGCAGTTATTTCCATTTTCTTATTTGGTAAGTTTAAATGTTTTCAATACTTCGTAGCTATTTTGTGAATGGTAGATGTGAATACCGGTTTTGGTGATCTCTGAATTGTCTGAAATTCTGAAAAGATCCTTGATTTTTTCGGCGGTACAAAGATAAAATATGAGATTGGGGAATATTCTTATCTAGATTAGAATGCTATTAAAATGTGATTAGAATATGAGCTGTTATTCAAGGTTTTTTACCATCTTTACGGCGTTATTTCAATATTCGAAACGTTTAATCCGAATAAGTTTAACAGGAAACTGAATGAATGCGTTAAAAGTTCTATAATTTTCTTTTTAACCTTGTTCATTTTTAGTAAATTTGTCAACCTTTAACTATTAAAATAAAATAATAAAAATAATATGAATCTTCACGAGTATCAATCAAAAGAGATTTTATCAAAGTACGGAGTAGCTATCCAACGTGGTTACGTTGCTAATAACGTAGACGAAGCTGTAGCAGCTGCTGAAAAACTAACTGCTGAAACTGGCGCTCAAGGGTGGGTAGTAAAGGCTCAGATCCACGCAGGTGGTCGTGGTAAAGGTGGCGGTGTAAAGTTCTCTCCAAACATGGATAAGCTTAAAGAAAACGCTCAGAACATCATCGGAATGCAGTTGGTAACTCCACAAACTTCTGCTGAAGGTAAGCTGGTAAATTCTGTATTGGTTGCAGAGGATGTATATTATCCTGGTGAAACGGAAACTAAAGAATTTTATGTTTCTATTCTTTTAGACAGAGCTGAAGGTAAAAATACAATCGTATATTCTACTGAAGGTGGTATGGATATTGAGCACGTTGCAGAAGTAACTCCTCACTTAATCCACAACGAATTAATTGATCCTGCTTTGGGTCTTCAAGGTTTCCAGGCTAGAAAAATTGCTTTCAACCTAGGTCTTGAAGGAAATGCATTTAAAGAATTTGTGAAATTTATTTCATCTCTTTACAATGCTTATGTAGGTATCGATGCTTCTCTTTTCGAAATCAACCCTGTGTTGAAGACTTCTGATAACAAAATTATCGCTGTAGATGCTAAAGTAACTTTGGATGGTAACTCATTGTTCCGTCACAAAGATCTTGCTGAGCTTAGAGATACAAGAGAAGAAGATCCTTTGGATGTTGAAGCTGGTGAAGCTGGTCTTAACTTCGTAAAACTAGATGGTAACGTTGCATGTATGGTAAACGGAGCTGGTCTTGCAATGGCAACTATGGATATCATCAAATTATCTGGTGGTAACCCTGCAAACTTCCTAGACGTTGGAGGTACTGCTGATGCTGCAAGAGTAAAAACTGCTTTCGAAATCATCCTAAGAGATCAAAACGTAAAAGCAATCTTGATTAATATCTTCGGAGGTATCGTAAGATGTGACAGAGTTGCTCAAGGTGTTGTAGACGCTTACCACGCAATGGGAAGCCTTCCAGTTCCATTGATCGTAAGATTACAAGGAACTAACGCTGTAGAAGCTAAAAAATTAATTGATGAGGCTGGATTGCCAATTCACTCTGCAATTACTTTAGAAGAAGCTGCAAACAAAGTAAAAGAAGTTTTAGCGTAAGACTAAAATTTTAGATAAACAAAAAACCGCTTTAGTGATAAAGCGGTTTTCTATTTTTATTGATTGGGAGCA
>DKLU01000025.1 GCA_002455915.1 Chryseobacterium sp. UBA6632 | reverse complement strand
TTCATCAAAGTAGATTTTCCACTTCCTGACACTCCGGAAATTACAGCAAGGCTTTCCAAAGGAACATCAACATCAATATTCTTTAAATTGTTTTGTCGAGCGCCTTTTATATGAATCCATTCTTTTGCTTTTCTTCGTTTTTTCGGAACTTCAATTTCTAATCTTCCGGTTAAATATTTCGAAGTTAAAGTATCTGCATCTTTCAGTTCTTTATAATCTCCGGCAAAAACCAGTTCGCCACCAAGATAACCTGCTTCCGGACCAATATCAATGATATAATCGGCAGCTTTCATCACGTCTTCATCGTGTTCTACAACGATTACGGTGTTTCCCAGATCACGAAGATTTTGTAAAACTTCAATTAAATTTTCCGTGTCTCTTGAGTGAAGTCCGATTGAAGGTTCATCCAAAATATAAATTGAACCTACCAAAGAACTTCCCAAACTGGTTGCTAAATTAATTCTTTGACTTTCACCTCCTGAAAGCGTATTTGATGTTCTGTTTAACGTTAAATATCCTAAACCAACTTTTAATAAAAATTCAAGTCGGGTGGTGATTTCGTATAATAATCTTTTCGCAACTTCCTGATCGTGTTCCGACAGTTTTAAGCTGTTAATTAAAGGAAAGAGTTCATCCAAAGGAAGCTCAATCATCGATTGGATATTATGTCCGTCGATTTTTACCCAAGTCGTTTCCTCACGCAATCTCAAACCTTCGCAAGTCGGGCAAAGCGTTTTTCCGCGATAACGGGAAAGCATCACACGATACTGGATTTTGTATAAATTTTCCTCCAGCATTTTGAAGAAATTATCAATCGAAGGGAACGTGCTTTTTCCGTCGCCTTTCCAAAGGTATTTTTTCTGATCTTTGGATAATTGATGGTAAGGCTTATGAATAGGGAAGTCTTTTGCTTTTTTAATGAAATCTTTTTTCCATTCGCTCATGCTTTCGCCTTTCCATGAAGCAACCGCATCTTCAAAAACGGATAATGTTTTATTTGGAATGACTAAATCTTCATCAATTCCAATCACTTTTCCGTAACCTTCGCAAGTCGGACAAGCACCATAAGGATTATTAAAGCTGAAAAAATGAACATTTGGTTCTAAAAATTCAATTCCGTCAAGCTCAAATTTATTTGAAAATTCTTTTATTTTTCCTGTGTCTGTATTTTTTAAAGAACAATAGCCACGACCTTCATAAAAAGCCATTTGGATAGAATCTGCTAGACGCTGAAGGAAACTTTCGTCTTCTTCATACGAAAAACGGTCGATCACGAGATTGATTTCCATTCCTTTTTCGGGAGTGAAACCAAAACTTTCCAAATCTTCGATTCCAGCTACATTTCCATTGATTTCTAATCTTGTGAAACCTGCCAGTTTTAAGACATTTAAATTTTCACCAAAATTTGAAGCATCATATTCATACGGAGCCGTTAATAAAAATGAAACGTCTTTTTTGGAAGATTTAATAAAATCTACCACATCCGTCACCGAATCTTTTTTCACTTCTTCACCCGAAACCGGAGAAAATGTTTTCCCGATTCTTGCGAAAAGAAGTTTCATATAATCATAAATTTCCGTAGAAGTTCCCACTGTTGATCGTGGATTCGAAGAAATTACCTTTTGCTGGATCGCGATGGAAGGTGCCAAACCTTTAATATCATCAACTTTCGGTTTCTCTAATTTTCCCAAAAACTGACGGGCGTAAGAGCTCAAACTCTCGACATATCTTCTCTGTCCTTCAGCATAAATAGTGTCAAAAGCCAATGAAGATTTTCCGCTTCCGGAAACTCCTGTAATGACAATTAATTTATTTTTCGGGATGAGAACATCTATGTGTTTCAGATTGTTAAGGTGTGCATTCTTAACGAAAATCTGCTTTTTAATATCTATATCTGTTGTATTAGCCATAGTAAAATTAAGACTAACAAAAATACGAATTTTTAGCGGATTTTTTATGATTTGATTCAATTGATTTTTAATATGAATCAATCATATATTACACTCGCTGTTTTAGAATTGACATTAGCATTTACATTCTGATAATAAGGATTTTCCCAGTGAAATTATTTAGATTTTAATTATAAAATGTTAAAGTTGAAAAATATTTTAAATCATTAGAAAATAGGAGTTAATTTAAAATACATTCAACAGAGAAATATTATAAAATTGAAAGATTCATAACAATAAGGTTTTTAAAGGGTTGGAAATTTGAAATATTTCAATCAAAAGAGAGATTCTGTTGCAAATTGTTGATAGTCAATGTTAAATTTTATGATATTTATTACTTTTTATGACTATGGTATTGTTTGGTATTTTAAAATTTGTTAAAATTGTATTCATAAATATGTAATATAGAAATGAGAAAATTATTCAGAGATCTAGTTACACATTTAATGAGAAAAAGATAAAAGAATTTACATTACTTCCCAAGATGCAGTATCATACTGCATCTTTTTTTATGACAATTATCATTTTCTAATCTTATAGAACTCCAGTACTTTTGGGGCTTGCAAAAAAGAAACTAATCGGCAATAAACTATTTGGGTATGATTAAAAAACTAGGGAGCATTTTTTTCGTGGGTTCGGCACTTTTCTTGAGCGCTCAGGAAAAGAGTTCAGACATCGAAACGATTGAAATTCAGGGGAAATTTATTTCTACACCTTATAAATCCGCGAATCAAAATATTACGGTGATCACAAAGGAAGAAATTGCCAATTCGCCTGCAAAAAGTATCGATGAAATGCTTCAGCAAGTTGCCGGAATGGATATCAGAAGGAGAGGAGCTAATGGCGTACAAAGTGATGTGGCTTTCCGAGGAAGTTCTTTTGAGCAGGTTTTGCTTTTAATTAACGGAATTAGAATGAATGATTCTCAAACCGGGCATAATTCCCTAAATATTCCTGTGGATTTAGAAGATGTTGAACGAATTGAAGTGATAAAAGGCCCTGCTGCAAGAAGATTCGGGCAAAATGCCTATGCGGGAGCCATTAATATTATCACCAAGATCGATCAGGGCAAAAAAGTAAAGATTAGTGCCGAAGCGGGGGATTATGAAACCTATGGGTTTGGAATGAATGCCAATCTGGGAGGTGAAAAATTTTCAAATTCATTAAATATAAACTCCAACAGTTCGCAGGGATATATGCATAATACGGATTATGAAATTCGTAATGCTTTTTATCAGAGTCAGTTGAAAATCAAGGATGGAGATTTAAGATTGCAGGCTGGTTTTTCGGAGAAAAAGTTTGGAGCTAACGGTTTCTATTCTTCGGCAAAAGCAACGGAGCAATATGAAGAAATGCAGGCTTCCATCATCAGTTTGGCTCACAGACAGAGTTTTGGAAAGCTTAAACTCAACTCGAATGTATATTGGCGAAGAGGGCAGGATATGTATTTGTATATCAGAGATAAACCGGAAGTTTACCGAAATATGCACATTGGGAATAATGTAGGTGGAGAAGTAAATTCCAGCTATAATTGGGCTTTGGGAACCACGGGTTTAGGGGTAGAATTAAGAAAAGAATTTCTGGCAAGTAATAATTTAGGACATAGAGATCGTTTTGTTTCTCAGGTTTTCTTTGAGCATTATTTTTCTTTTTTTGATAAAAAACTGAATATATCTCCGGGAATTTCTTGGGCAAATTATTCTAATGAAGGCAATTTTTTCTATCCCGGTTTAGATGTAGGATATAATTTCAATGAAAACAATAAAGTCTACGGAAATGTCGCTAAAGTTCACCGAGTTCCTACATTTACCGATCTTTATTATTCAAGCAATACAGAAAAGGGAAATGAAGCTTTGGTTCCTGAAAATGCCTTGTATGCAGAAGTTGGTTATCAATACCAGACCAAGAGCCTTTTAGCAAAAGTAAGCGGATTTTTAAGAAGCTCTAATAATTCGATTGATTGGATGAAAATGACGATCGATGATCCTATTTGGTATGCTCAAAACGTTGGCGATATTGAAACGAAAGGTGTAGAAATAGAGGTGAATCATCAGTTGATGAGTTGGCTGAAATATTCATTAGGATATACTTATTTAGATAATGATTTTAAGCAACCTAAGGATTTTGTTTCAAGATATACTTTAGATAATTTAAAGCATCAAGTTGTTGCTAAATTACAGACTACTTTCCTGAAACATTTTACCAATGAAGTTGTTTATCGATATAATGACAGACTGAACCAATCGAGTTATAATTTGGTGGATGAAAAGCTGACTTTCAACCAAAAAGATTTTTCGATTTACGTTTTAATCAACAATTTAACAAATACAAAATATTCTGAAGCTTTTGGTGTGAAAATGCCGCAAAGGTGGTTTCATATTGGTTTTACCTATAATATTCAATATTAAATTAATGTTAATTGAGAATGAATTAAAGTTAATATTACGAAATTGTTAATTCAATTACATTTGCAAAAATTTTTTAAATGAAACTGTTTGTAAGTCTTGGTTTACTTTTAAGTGTTACATTTTTCAAAGCTCAGGAGCATGTCTCCAGCTTCAATGCCCTGACTCTGACTTACAAATTTCATCCTAAGTTTTTCCTGTATGCAGAAGGGCAATCAAGAGGTATTGAAGAATATTCTTATCCCGATTATTACGAAATAAAAGGTGGTTTAGGATATAATCTTACTAAAAATCACAAACCTTTCATTGGTTTGGGAAGATATGCAACGTATAAAGATCATGCGATTAACAAAGAAGAATTCCGTGTGTGGTTTCAGGATGTGATCGATTTCAAAAAAGGAATTGTAAAATTCGAGAACAGACTTCGTGTAGAAAAGTCGTGGTTTAATGAGCCGAAAAACGATAAAACCTCTGAAAGAATGCGTTACCGTTATCGTCTTAATATTTCTGTGCCTTTGAATGCTAAAAGCATCAAGCCGGGAACTGTTTTTGCCAATGTTTACGATGAAATCTTTGTAGTTACTCCTATGAAACCTGCTTTTGCAAGAAACAGAGTTTACGGCGGTTTTGGATATCAAATCGATGAAAACTTTGGGATATTGGGCGGTTATCTTTGGCAAAGAGAATTTGAGGCAAAAGGCAACAAAAACGTACATTTTGTATATCTTGCTTTAAACATCAATATCGACGATACCAATCCTCCTACCAAAACCTATCATTTCCCTGGAGCAGATTAATATTTGTCAATCAAATAATGATAGGCTTTCAGGTATTTGTTGAATCTTTTGATGTCTTTCGGAACCAATTCGCCGGTTACTCTTCGAAGATCCATATTGTCACGAAGGTCATTTAATTTTACGGCAACGGCAAGGGGCGATCTTTCAGTACGTTTTACAAACTCGTCATAGCTTTCATCGGGATCAAACTTTGTTAAACAGCTGATAGCGAAAACAATATATTCCGGGAAACCTTCGTTTCTCAGAAAATCCAGACTGAATTCTACAGGATGATCTTCTACCACATCATGTAAAACACCGACAATTTTTTCGTCCATCGTTTTACCATATTCCATAACTCTCATTACGTGAGCAATATACGGCGCATGATATTTGTCTTTCTGACCTTTATGTGCCTTATCGGCGATTTTTATAGCTTTGTTTAGTAATTCTTCTTTTGTCATCCCAATTGGAAAATAGAGTACAAAAATAAAAAATGCCACCACATTCTAAAGATTTTTTCAGGAATTATTTTACATAATATTCATGTTTTGTTTCATCTTTCTTCTCAGGCATTTTAAATGATATTTTTAAGACTTTTTTAATTGATGGAATAAAGTTTTATTAGTATTGATTATCAAACTTATTTTAAATTTAACCGCAAAAGAAACAAAAGACTTTATTGGATTTATTTTAAGCATTCCAAAAGTCTGCAAAAAGAAAAGCCCCAAAACTTGAGGCTTTATTTATCAATTAATTATTTGTATCGTCTTCTACAGAAGCATTTGGGGCATTATTTTTCACCGAATCAATACCTTTTTCCATTCCATTATCAGATTCATACATCTGGCTGGTTCCGATCACCTGCCCGTTTCCGGCTTTAAGATTGAAATACCAGCGACCGTCTTTTGCCGTAAGTCTTTCAAATCGTGCATCATCCGGAGCATTTTTCTTTACAGATTCTATTCCGTTTTCACATGAAGCTTTAGAGTTATATCCCTGACTAGTCAGGATAACTTGTCCGTTTACAGCTTTTAGATTAAATTGATAATCGTCATTTGTTCTCTTAGAGATAATAAATTTTCCCATTGTTTGATATTTAAAGTTTATGATTTTAGTTTATTTTGATGTTTTTTCTTTTTCTGTGGGAGTTGCGTTCAGAATTTTATATCGAGAATGGTTTTTATTGCTTGATTTTAAGCCTGAATAAATACTATCGTTAGGCTTAAAAACAGGCATATTATCCAGATTTTTTCTTTTGATTTTTGTTTGAACGGTATCTCTTGAAATTTTAAATTTGGCACTATCCGATTTTTTTGGCGGATCAATTTTCTTTCTTTGTGCATTTGCAGAAATAGAAAATAAGAGTATTAGGAATAATAAAAGTCTCATCAGTTTGAATTTTCTTTAAAATTAATAAAAATTTTCTTTATAAAAGCTTTAAAATCTATTACTTATTGTAAAAAATAATTTTTACTGGGTTATTCTAATTAACAGAAAATTGATTAACTAGAACTTCATTTATTTTTAATCGTATTTAAAATAATGTTTGTTAAGAAAGAAAAATCATTACTTTTGAAGTCAACTAAAAAAATTAAAAACTATGAATTGGTACTTAAAAGTATTAAAACAGTACGCTGATTTTAACGGAAGAGCAAGAAGAAAAGAGTATTGGATGTATCTTTTATTCAACATGATTTTCGCTATTGTAGCTACAATTTTAGATAATCTTTTGGGATTGAGATTTAACGAACAAATTCCTTATGGATATATTTATTTATTGTATGTTCTTGCAACTTTCCTTCCAAGCTTAGCGGTTTCTGTGAGAAGATTGCATGACGTTGATAAAAGCGGATGGTTTCTGCTTATTTCATTTATTCCTATTATTGGTGGGATTTGGCTACTAATATTATACTGCACAGAAGGAACACAGGGAAGAAATCAATATGGTGAAGATCCTAAAGGAAATTATAATGAGATCAACGAAATAGGTCAGAAAGAATTTTAAAGTCATAAAAAAACCGGAAGTAAATTCCGGTTTTTTATTTGTGAAAACATTTTATTAATAATGTCCTTTTTCAATATAATGTGCAGCCACCTTTTCAGTTAAAGCAACTACATTCGGATGGTTTGTATACTTCGTGAATCTTCTCAATCCAGAAAGCATCATTCTTTGTTCGTCACCTTCCGCGAAAGAAACAATTCCTTCTTTTGCCGATGTAATGATTTTTTCAACTGCTTTGTAAAGATTTAATTGAGCCATTGCAGCTTCCACAGAGTCAGCAGAGAAATGTTTTTCTGCTCTCAAAACAGCAGATTCTGCCATGTAGATTTGATTAAGAATTTCAGATGCATTTAATAATAAATGTTGTTGTTTCTCAATATCCATCATATATTTTTGAAGCGCAGCACCTGAAACCATTAAGAACACTTTCTTAAGATTGGCAATAATTGCTTTTTCTTCGCTCATGAATTCAGAATAATCAGGAACTTCAAATGATGGAATTCCCATCAATTCTTTGCTGATCGCCATTGCCGGAGATAATAAGTCTAATTCTCCTTTCATTGCTCTTTTAATCAACATTCCAACTGCAAGAAGTCTATTGATTTCGTTGGTTCCTTCATAAATTCTTCCGATTCTTGCGTCTCTCCATGCAGATTCCATTGGAGTGTCTTCTGAGAATCCCATTCCTCCATAAATTTGGATTCCTTCATCTGCCGTATTTTGAGTTAAGTCTGAAACAAAAACTTTAAGGATTGAAGCTTCAACTGCGAATTCTTCAACACCTTTTAATTCAGCTTGTTGATGATCCATTCCTCCTGCAACCAATTCTGCAATTTTGTCTTCAACATTTTTCGCTAAACGGTAAGATCCCGCTTCACTTACGAAAACTCCTGTTGACATTTCAGCGATTTTCTTTCTGATCGCTCCAAAAGTTGAGATTGAAACTCCAAACTGTTTTCTCTCGTTTGAATATTGAATGGAATGATTTAAAATTCTTCTTTGTCCGTCAAGATTTGCTGCAGCTAATTTAATTCTACCAACATTTAACGCATTCAAAGCGATTTTGAAACCGTTGTTTCTTTCACCCAGCATATTCTCAACAGGAACTTTCATATCGTTGAAGAAAACCTGACGAGTAGAAGACGAACGAATACCTAATTTGTGCTCTTCCTCACCGAAAGTTAAACTTTCAGGATTCTCTAATTCAGAACGGTTGATTACGAAACCTGTGATGTTTTTATCATCATCAATTTTAGCAAACAAAGTGAAAGTATCTGCAAAACCTGCGTTGGAAATCCACATTTTTTGTCCGTTGATGATGTAATGTTTTCCATCTTCAGATAGCCTTGCTCTTGTTTTTCCTGAGTTTGCATCAGAACCTGCATCTGGTTCAGTCAAGCAATACGCTCCGAATTTTGTTCCTGTTGCTAAGTCTGGAAGGTATTTCTTTTTTAATTCTTCACTTCCGTAAAGTAGAGTAGGCAACGTTCCAATTCCTGTGTGAGCTCCGTAAGCTGTTGCTAATGAACCGTTTCCTCCTGAAACATAATCGCAAGCCAACATTGTACTGACGAATCCCATTCCAAGACCTCCATATTCTTCTGGAACGGTGATTCCTAGCAATCCCATTTCGCCCAACTGACGCATTGTTTGTTCCGTTAATGCATAATCTTTTTTCTCAAAACGATCATGGTGAGGAATTACTTCTCTATCTATAAATTCTTTCGCGGAATCGCGAAGCATTTTTTGTTCTTCGTTCAGTTCTTCCAAACTGAAAATTTCGTTTGCAGGAATTTCTTTAATCAAGAATTCTCCACCTTTTAATATATTTCCCATTTAATATTTGATTTTTTTCTTATTATTTTTTGAGACTTTTAGATAATAGACGGATAGAGGATAGACTTTTTCACTCTTTAAAAGTTATTTTATTATCTATGTTCTATCAGTCTATTATCTTTTAGTCTTTATTAAGCATATTCTGAAATACCATTGTTGCTCTTTGAAATTCTTCAATTTTTATTTCAAAGGTTTCGCAATTTTCATCAGATAAATATTTTCTATGATTTGCTAACAATATTTGAGTTTGCAATTCAAAAGATGAACCCAAAGAAATATCTAAAAAATGACTAAAAGACTTATTTGTTCTGCTTGAACCTTCGGCTATATTTGAAGGAATGGAAATTGAGCATCGATCCATTTGGCTTTTCAAACCATATTTTTCATAAGCTGGAAAAGTATCGGTAAGATCTAATGTTCCTCTTGATAATTCCATACCCATTTTCCAAATTTTAAGCTTTTTAAAATTGTGTCTTTTAAAATCATTCATCATTTTTTCTTGTGTGTTTCTAATCTATTATCTATCAGTCTATTCTCTTTTTATCTTTAAAGAAGCTCAAAAATTGAAGCAGCACCTTGTCCCGTTCCCACACACATAGAAACCATTCCATATTTGTTTCCTCGTTTTCTCATTTCATCAAGAAGCTGAACGGTTAATTTTGTTCCTGTACATCCAAGTGGGTGTCCAAGCGCGATTGCACCTCCATTTACGTTCAAAATATCAGGATTTAAACCTAGTTCTTTTTTAATAGCAACGGATTGCGATGCGAATGCTTCATTTAGTTCGATTAATTCGATATCTTTTAATTCTAAACCAGCTTGTTTTAAGGCTTTTGGAATTGCATAAATTGGTCCCATTCCCATAATTCTTGGCTCAAGTCCAGCCGCTGCATAAGCCACTAATCTTGCTTCAGGTTCCAATCCTAATTCTTTCACCATTTCTTCGCTCATTACCATTACGAAAGCTGCTCCGTCACTCATTTGAGAAGAGTTTCCGGCGGTTACGCTTCCTCCATTGGCGAAAACAGGTCTTAATTTAGCCAAACCTGCTAAAGAAGTATCAGCTCTTGGACCTTCATCAACGGAAAAGTCAAACTTTTTAGTCTGCATTTTCTGGTTTTCATCAAGAAAATTATATTCAACAGGAATCGGAACAATCTGGTTGGCAAATTTACCTTCTTGGTTGGCTTTTAAAGCCTTCATATGAGATTCAAAAGCAAACTGATCTTGTTCTTCTCTTGTGATATTGTATTGTTTTGCAACTTCTTCTGCAGTGTAGCCCATTCCCCAATAATAATCAGGGTTGGTTTTGGCAATATCCGTTTCAGGAACCGGTTTATAACCTCCCATCGGAATATAAGACATTGATTCTGTACCTCCTGCAATAATACAATCAGCCATTCCAGCCTGAATTTTCGCAGAAGCAATGGCAATCGCCTCACTTCCGGATGCGCAATATCTGTTTACGGTAACTCCTGGAACTTTATCTGTATTTAAACCCATCAGGGAAATCAAACGAGCCACGTTTAAGCCTTGTTCGGCTTCTGGCATTGCATTTCCAACGATAAGGTCATCGATTCTGTTTTTGTCTAATTGCGGAAGTTCAGCCATTAATTTTTCAATCACGGTGGCCGCCATTACATCGGGTCTTGTGAATCTTAAACTTCCTTTTGGAGCTT
>DKLU01000026.1 GCA_002455915.1 Chryseobacterium sp. UBA6632 | reverse complement strand
CAACTAATTCCGGGTATTTTATTGCCATTAATATAGCTAAGATACCTCCGTCACTCCATCCCAGAATTTTTACTTTTTTGATATTTTGCTGATCCAAAAACTGCTTTAAATCTTCAACCTGAATATCAAAAGTTAATTCTTTCGTTTTATCATAGGTAGATTTTCCTCTTTCTCTGCAATCCACAATAATTACTTTGTATTTTTTAGAGAAATCTTCAACCTGATTAATGAATGCGCTTATTGATTGTCCGTTTCCATGAAGCATTAATAAAGGTTCTCCTTCTCCATAAGTTTCATAGTACATTTTAATACCATTTACATCAGCATATTTACCATGAGACATATTTCCGATAATGTTTTCTCCTTTAATATGTAAAGATTTTTTTCCACTGAAGGGCTTATTTTCAGAAGCTGAAATTGTAAAATTTTTCACATGGGTAACCTTATTTCTACCAATACCTTCTGTCCAGTCTTGTTCTAAAGTCAAATCTTCTGCAAATCCGCTATTTTTTAATGGGATTTCTTTCCATTTTTTCGTCTTGCCATCATTTACCTCAAGTTTAAAATCATCAAAATAAAAATCTCCATTGTCTTCTGCAAAGGCGCCGATGTTTAAAGTTTTCGCTTTCGAATCTATGGTTCCTTCTATAGTGAAGGTTTTCCACTCTGAGGTTACTTTTATCTTCGAATATGATTGATTCTCAAAAAATCCTGTGTTATCATCTATATTGTCTATCCTTGCCCAAATAGCACATTTGGCATTATTATCATTTTCTTTTCTGATTTTTGCCGATACTTTAAATTTTTGGTTCTGTATATTTTCTACATTTAAAGATTGAACAAAAGACGTCCACTCGGCTACTATAGCTTTATTTTGAGCAAAAACAAGAAAAGAGAATAATAAAAGAGAAAGTGAAATAGATTTTTTCATTTGATATGTTTTTATAAATTATTTAAATCCTGTGCAATCAGCCAAGCCTCACTCCAGCAAGCCTGAAAATTAAATCCGCCTGTTACCGCATCAATATTTAAAACTTCTCCAGCAACGTAAAAGTTAGACAAAATTTTCGAAGTCATGTTTTTAAAGTTAATTTCCTTTAAATCAACACCTCCTGCGGTTACAAATTCATCCTTGAAAGTCGATTTTCCGGTCACGTTGAATTTCTTTTTGCATAAATTCTCTAAAATTGTCTGCATTTCTTTTCCGGAAATCTGTGCAACCTGTTTATTTAAATCAACTTTTGAAACGTCTAAAATTCTCTGCCAAAAACGATTCGTAATGTCAAATATTTTCGATTGTCCAATCGTTTTCTTCGGATTCGATTGTTTGAAATTTTGAAATAATTCTTCAGCATCATCCATGTCTTTTGAAATAAAATTAACTTCAATTTCAAAATTATATTTCACTTTCGCCAAATTGATTGCTTCCCAAGCCGAAATCTTCAAAATAGCTGGTCCCGAAAGTCCCCAATGGGTAATCATCATCGGTCCACTTTCTTCGGTTTTTAGTTTTGGAATTGAGGTTTCTGCCATTTCAAAACTTGTCCCGGCAATATCTTTTAACAAATCATCTTTTATATTAAAGGTAAAAAGCGACGGAACAAGATCAACAATTTTATGACCTAAATTTTCAATCATTTTCAACGATTTCGGAGAACTTCCGGTGGTATAAATCACAAAATCAGCTTCAAAATCTCCCAAACTTGTTTTCACAAGATATTTTTCATCAAGCTTTTCGATCTCTTTTACCGAACATTTCGTTTTTACTTCAACATTTTTCTTTTGAATTTCATTCAAAAAAGTATTGATAATCGTCTGTGAAGAATTGCTTTCCGGAAAAACTCGGTTGTCGTTTTCTATTTTTAATGAAACTTTTCGCTGATCGAACCAATCCATCGTATCACCCGGTTGAAATTTGGTAAAAACACTTAATAATTCCTTGTTTCCGCGAGGGTAAAACTGAACCAATTCTCTTGGATCAAAGCAGGCATGAGTCACGTTGCAACGACCGCCTCCTGAAATTTTCACTTTCTGAAGTACATCCGAATTTTGTTCGAGAATGGTAATTTTATATTTGGTTTCGTCTAGATTGGATGCACAGAAAAAGCCTGCTGCACCGCCTCCGATAATGATAATTTGTTTCATAATGTTATTAATCTTATGCTCAAGATTATTTTTGCAAAACTACAATTTTTATAAACCATCTTATTTGAGTAATTTTGAAGAATATAATTTTTCACCTTTAAAGTGAAAATTATCAACTATTTTAAAATAAAATTTAAATGATATTCTACCATAAATTCGAAGTTCGTTGGAGCGATCTTGATGCCAACAAACATTTAGCAAATTCATCTTATGTTCAATATTGCGCTCAGACGAGAATGGCTTTCATGAAGCTTGAAAAGATGGGCGTTACGCAAATGAGCCGTTGGGGAATTGGTCCTGTGATTATGCACGAAAGATTTTCTTTTTTTAAAGAAATTTTTGCAGATCAAACGGTGATTGTAAGTCTTGAGGTTGATGCTTGTGCAGAAGATTGTTCAATTTATCGTTTTGTGCATAAATTTTATACTCCAGATGGAGATCATTGCGCAACTTCTGAAGCGACAGGTGTTTGGATCGATACGATGTTAAGAAAAATGACGACTCCGCCGGATGATGTGGTAGAAGCGATCAATAAATATAAAACCCCGAATACTGCGGTTTTGACAAGAGAGGATTTCAAAAAATTACCTTTCCGTCCAGAAAATATTGATCCAGCAGTATTTAATTAAAATGGTTTTAAGTTTAATGTTGTGAGCTTAAAGTTCAAGCATTACTCATTACCAATTACTCATTACTTATAATTAAAAGATATGTTTGAAGATAAAGAACAGGAATTAACGCCGATTTCGAAATTAGGAGAATTTGGATTAATTAAACATTTAACGGAGCATTTTCCTTTGGCGAATGCCTCTTCGGAGCTTGGAGTGGGAGATGATGCTGCAGTTATTAATCCTGAAAATAAAAAAGTTGTTTTAACGACGGATGTTTTGGCAGAAGGCGTGCACTTCAATTTGGGATATGTACCGTTGAAACATTTAGGCTATAAAGCTGTTGTTGTGAATCTTAGTGATATTGCGGCAATGAATGCAACTCCGACTCAGATTTTGGTTTCTTTGGCAGTTTCTAATCGTTTTCCGGTGGAAGCTTTGGAAGAAATTTATTCAGGAATTCAGGCGGCTTGTGGAAGATATAAAGTTGATTTAATCGGCGGAGATACAACGAGTTCTAATGCTGGTTTGGTGATGAGCATTACCGCTGTCGGAATTGAAAACGAAGAAAATATTGTGAAAAGAAGTACTGCAAAACCAAATGATTTGCTTGTTGTAACCGGTGATTTGGGAGGTGCTTATATGGGACTTCAAATTTTGGAAAGAGAACATGCTGTTTTCCTTGCTGACCCAAATATGCAACCTGAAATGGAGGGTTACGACTATATTTTGGAAAGACAATTGAAGCCGGAAGCAAGAACCGATGTGAAAGGAATTTTAGAGCAATTGGATATCAAACCAACTTCTATGATTGATATTTCTGATGGTTTAGCTTCTGAAATTCTTCACCTTTCTGATCAGTCTAACGTTGGTTTCAGATTGTATGAAGAGAAAGTTCCGATGGATACCCTAACCATTGAAACAGCAGATGAATTTAACTTAAATCCAGTTGTAACCGCTTTAAGTGGCGGCGAAGATTATGAATTGTTGTTCACGATTTCTCCAAACGATTTTGATAAAATCAAAAACCATCCGGATTTTACAATTATTGGTCATGCAGTTGAAAAAGAAGAAGGAAACTTTATGGTCGCGAGAGGTTCTAATCAGTTGATTGCTTTAACGGCGCAGGGTTGGGATGCTTTTTTAGGAAATAATCAGGAATAAATTATACAAATTTTTATCAATATAAAAACCACTGTTTTGAGCAGTGGTTTTTCATTTGAAGATGATTTTTAAATAATTTTAATTTTTAATGAATTTATAGTTTTCGTTATTGTTGATACTTAAAAGGTAAATCCCTTTTGATAAATGTGAAACAGAGATATTATCACCCTTTGTTTTACCTTCCATCATCATTCTTCCTTCAGAATTAAATATTTTATAAGATGAATTTTTTTCATTTAAACCTTTAATATTGATGGAATTATGCGCCGGATTTGGAAATACTTTTAAAGCATTCGATTTTTTAATATCAAAAGTTGATAAAGAACTGCTACAACCAGGTAAATCATTCAAATTAATAGCAGGACTCGTTGTAGGTGTAGTAACTGTTAATGTTGAATGTAATGGCAACGATTCATTAAAAAAGCCTCCATTTTTTAGATAAAACTTATTGTTATTAGTCCCACCAAAAGCGTCAATCCTTTGATTAGCGGTATAGGTAGCATCTGCAGTGAATTTTGCCTGAGAAAGCGGCATCCACACCCCTTGTTTTGTTCTGATCCATTGATTTCCGAACTCTGCTTTTCTGCCTAAATAGCCATAATCCGGAAGGAAGTTTTCAACAAAACTATAAAAACTCTTCAAATAGGTAGTAGTGTAAGGTCTTTTCCAGCTGGCAATCAATTTCCAGGTTCCCACTTCGGGAGCGAAAAACCAAGCGGTATAATCTGTTTTTCCTGTTCCGTCGGGCTCACCTTTTAAAAGAAATTTGTAAGTAACACCAGCCTGCCAATTGTATTGTAAATAGCTTTGACCACCAGAGCCTTCATTTCCAAACTCTCCCGTAATTACATTTTCGCCTTTACAATTAAGCTTTATTTTATGATCGTCAGGAATATTGTTGGGATCATCTGTCGGAAAAGGGCTCCAAACCGAGAACAAAATTCTTCTTTCCGTAGCTGAATTTACCTGAATCCCAAAGTAACCTTCCGCAAAACCATTGGCCATAAAATATGAGCCTATTTTATCTTCACCCGTCGGAATCGTAACTTCATTATAATAGTATGAAGTGTCTGTGTTAGAAGGTAAAACATACGATAAATGACACGACGGACCTCTTCTTGCCCAGTAATAATAATTCGGGTCGTTGCAGAAAAGATTAGTGCCATTAGAAGCGTCTCCCGAATAAATAAGATGAGAAACATCTGCAAAATATCCACCGGTTTTGGTGATGCCTTGCAAATCTACTTTTACATAACCCGCAGTTACCGAAAAATTACCAACAGGATGAATAGCATAAGCAGATCCTGTAATAGAAATATTTTGAGAAACTCCATTCACCGTTATTTTTATCGTGCTGGTTCCAGAAGGGACTTTTGCTTTTAAACTTAAATTTAAAGTTCCCGAATTACCTACTTTAAAATAAGTACTTACGACAGTGTTAGGATTGATCCAATTACCCAATCCGTTATTGGTAATCACTTCCGGAGCCCCAGGTGGAGCAGATGTTACAAATGCATTTCCTGCCAATGGAACTTCTTGATCTAATTTGTAATTCGGTTTTTTTGCTGCATTAAAATTCTTACAGCAGAAAAATGAAATTACCGTAATAAAAAGTAGTTTTGTTTTCATTATTTGAATTTTGAATCAAATATAGATTCTGTTAATGCAAATAATCTGATATATTTTTAATTTTTAAAATTTTGAATGACATTTGATTTCCAAGGTGTTTTTTTATGAATTCCATTCTTTATTTTGAAAATAATTATTTAAAATGTTAATAATATGACCTTATGGTAAATTTGATGACGATTTAATTATTTTTGAATTTGAAAATATAAAAGGCTACTAAAAATTAGGTATGGTTATCAAAAAAGGTTTTACAGAAATTTCTGAGGATGAATGTAGATTAATTGTGGATGATCGATTTTTATTGATAAATTTTCCTGTCAAAAAAGCTATAAAAATTAATTCTTACTATTATAAGATCAAGAGCAAGGAAATAGAAAAACTTTCAAACGAAATTCAAAATCTTATTGAATTTTCTAATGATGAATTACGGGCATTTGAGGAAAAGGAAGCATTTGAAAAATCCTTAATTGTAACTTATGCTTTATTGATGAAGCATGACATTATCATGATTTCAGATGTGGGATTATCTGATGAATCTATTAAAAATTTTAAAATTATAATGGAAAAAGTAATGAAAATTTTAGATAATAAATCTCTTTATTTTGTCAGAAAAAAATATGAATCTACAGAGGTTTATTTTAATTGGAGAAAAGTCTAAATAAAAAACCACTGCGTTTACAGTGGCGTTACGTATTTATAATTCGAATCTTTCTTAATATCGGCGTTTGGCGC
>DKLU01000027.1:1760-5751 GCA_002455915.1 Chryseobacterium sp. UBA6632 | reverse complement strand
AATAATCTCTGTAGATAGATTTTTGTTTGGTAATATCCAGAATCGTTAATTCTTTTTCTACCCTTGAAGAATCTTTATTGGGTTTAAAAGAAAATTCATAAAAGAATCTACGAGCCTGTGCATTAGTAAATACGTAAAGAATTATTAAAAGTATTGAAAGGGGCTTTTTCATTTTCAGGTTTCAATTAGTTTTTCTTTGATTCAGCTAAACTATATTATAAAATTCACATACGCAAGACATAAAATGATTTTTTTTCATATTTTTTTTGATTTTATAAATTTTTAATCTTATATTATATCACTTTTAAATGAATTAATAAGTTGATTAAACTTTGCAAAACCTCCTATTTAAAAGCATTATAGCAAATAATTAGCAATTAATAAAAAAATAATTTATCATTTTTTTGTGAAAAATTTTAATTTAAAAATATTTTTTCACTTACTTTACAACTTTCAATTATCATCACAGGGTGATTTTTAACTACAAATAAATTCTTATGAGATAAAAGTCGGACAAGCTGAAACAGCGACTTAAAAAAACTGAAAGTAGGCCAAATCAAAAATTTTAATACCATGAAAAAAATTGCAATCTTATCCTCAATAGCTTTGTCTATGCTTGTAGGATATTCTTTCACTAATGCTAATTCTAACAAGTTACAAAAATTAGATATTAGCTCCACAAGTAAAACAACTTCAGTAAAAGATAAAGAGCTGGTTGGAGCCGTAGTTATAATTTTTGTAGTAGACGGAAGCTCTGCTACAGCTTTTCCCGGAACAATCAATAGTCATTTTGTTCCACCAACAACCGGAACAGATACACAGTCTCCAAAAACCAAACTCGAAAAATTAGTTAAAAACTATTAAAATTATAAAAGCCCATATATAATATATGGGCTATTTTATCATGAAAAATAAATTATACTTTACTCTAAGTTTAGTATTGATTTTTGTTGTGATTTTATCCTCAATAAAAACAACACTAGACAGCTATCATAGCTATTATAAAGATTCGAAAAAAAGCCAATTCTCTTTTATTTGCGATAAAATGTATCATTACAAACCATTAAGAATTTTCACTTCTTATACAGGTTTTGAAACTGGCTATGGTTTTTTCGGAACAAATGTATCTAGTGATTTTGCTATATCTTATGAATTATATGACTCTGCTCAAACAAAAATAGCTCGTCATAATTTTAAACTTAATTCCAACGAAGGAAGTTTACGATTCATGTCTATGAACAGACTGTTTCTAGACAGATTAACAAAAAGCAAAGATGATGAACTATTTAAAAAATACATAAAAATAGTCATGACAGAAATCTCTAAATATATTTACACAAAATATAATGGAAAATATTCGGTAAACCTAAAAGTATATCTATACAACTTTCCTAGTTTGAAAGATTATGTAATCGGAAAAAGCCAAACAGAACTATTTTTATTAGACGAAATGAATTATAAAAGATGAATAAACTTTACCTACTTTTTAATAAAGAGCAAAACAACCTTTTCTGGCTAGATTTTTTTAGAATTTCAATATCAATATTTATCATAATCCATTTTGTGGCAGCTCTTCCAGATTTTAATAATCTCTATTCTGTTAACGAAGGGGTTCTTTCTTACGATGTTGTAGATGTATTTGTCCCAGAATATATTATTAATTTACCTAAAATAATACTATTTCTAAATAACTTTGGTATTCCATACGCCGCCACTATTTTAGGATTCAAGATCATATATATTGCTTCAGCATTAATTCTCTTATCAGGATTTTATCAAAACTTTTCAGCCGCGATTTTATTATTAATGCAGATTGTATTAACAAAAAGTAATTTATACTTTTCTTATGGTGCAGATTTTTTCACCAGTATTTCTTTATTTTACCTGGTAATCCTTCCTCCTCATTTAAACTCATCAGCATTACCATTTTTTAAAAAAGTATTTCAAATCCATGTTTGTATTGTTTACTTTTTTGCAGGATTCGATAAATTGCTGGGAATAAACTGGTGGAATGGAGAAAGTATTTGGAAAGCAATTAATTTACCTTTTGCAACAAGCACTTATGATATTACATTTTTAGGAAATTACCCTATTTTATTGACCATGACTGGATTAGCAACAGCTTTTCTAGAGTTATTATATCCCTTTTTCGTTTGGAATAAAAAAACATCAAACACATGGATTTACTTAATTATTTTGATGCATGTAGGAATTGCATTTATTCTGAATTTATACTTTTTCAGTGCAATAATGATAATTTGGAACTTAGCATTAATGTTTTCGTTAAACAACGAAAAAGATTATCGCTTTTACAGTATAAAAGCTTAAAAACAAAAAACCCTCCGTAATAAATTACAGAGGATCTTGTACCCCAGACGGGACTTGAACCCGTACATCCGAAGATACAGGATTTTAAGTCCTGCGTGTCTACCAATTCCACCACCAGGGCATGGAGTGGAGCGAAAAACGGGATTCGAACCCGCGACCCCAACCTTGGCAAGGTTGTGCTCTACCAGCTGAGCTATTTTCGCATACTGTGCGGATGAAGGGACTCGAACCCCCACGCCTCTCGGCACCAGATCCTAAGTCTGGCGTGGCTACCAATTACACCACATCCGCGTTGTTTATACTAAAAACTTATTTTCTAAAGAACTTGTTTCGTTTTCTCGTTTTCAGTGGTGCAAAGATAGGATAAATTCTTTTACCTCCAAACTTTTCAACAAAAAAAATTAAATTTTTTACATTTTTTTTTTCTCGTACCCTTTATTACGATTGATTTTCTTACTTTTACCACGTTAATAATTACGATATGGAATTACAAGGAACGGTAAAGAAAATATTTGACCCTCAAACATTTGCGAGTGGTTTCCAAAAGAGAGAAATGGTTATTTTAACTCAGGAACAGTATCCACAACCGATAAACATAGAATTTTTGTCTGATAAGATCAGTTTATTAGATAATTTGAAAGAAGGAGAAAATGTAAAGGTGGGAATCAACATCAGAGGAAGAGAGTGGGTTTCTCCTCAAGGTGAAACGAAATACTTCAACTCTATTACAGGATGGAGAGTAGAAAAAGTATTTGATAACGCTTCTGAGCCTACTCAGGCGGCACCTTCTCAATCTGCATCTTCTGTTTCCAACGAAAATCCTTTCGCGGGAGACGACGATGACGATTTGCCTTTCTAATTAAAAGAATACAATCAATACAAATCCTACTTTTTATGAAGTGGGATTTTTTTTCTAGCAATGGTTCGATTAGACGAAAACGAAATTTCATTTCCCGATCCGGAATTGTACGACGGGCACGAAGGGGTAATTGCCTTTGGTGGAGATTTGTCCATCGAAAGGCTTTGGTTTGCTTATCAGTTGGGGATTTTTCCGTGGTATAATCCTGACGAGGAAATTCTTTGGTGGTGCCCCGATCCAAGATTTGTTTTGGTTCCGGGTGAATTGAAAATCTCAAAATCAATGAAGAAGATTTTGGATCGAAATGTTTTCAATTTTACAGAAAATCAGAACTTCCGGGAAGTTATTCGAAATTGTCAGGAAATCAGCCGAAGAGGGCAAACGGGAACCTGGCTTTCTGATGAATTGATGGAATCTTTCATTCAGCTTCATGAATATGGTTTAGCAAAAAGCATAGAAGTCTGGCAAAACGGAGAACTTGTGGGTGGATTTTATGGCTTGCAGGTGGGCGATGTTTTTTGTGGAGAAAGTATGTTTGCCAAGGTAAGCAATGCTTCCAAAGCTGGCTTTATTCATTTTGTTGAAAGTAATAAAAATAACCTTTCATTGATTGATTGTCAGTCTCATACAGAACATCTGGAAAGCCTCGGTGCTAAAATGATTCCCAAAAGAGAATTTTTAAAAATTTTACACAAAAACAATGAACGCAGATAAAGAAAAATGGATTCTTCTGGTTGTACTAAGCATTATCTGGGGATCTTCTTTCATTTTAATTAAAAAATCTTTAGAACACTTCAATCCTTA
>DKLU01000027.1:0-1717 GCA_002455915.1 Chryseobacterium sp. UBA6632 | reverse complement strand
TCCTTATCAGGTAGGTGCATTGCGCGTTTTAATCGCGGGAATTATCCTGATGCCTGTAGCGATTTCAAAATATAAACTATTTCCTAAGAAACATTTAAAATGGTTAATATTAGCTGCTTTTACGGGAAACTTTATTCCAATGTTTTTATTTCCGATTGCTGAAACTCAGGTGAGCAGCAGTATTGCAGGAATTATCAACTCAATGATGCCGATTTTCGTGATTATTGTCGGTTCTTTGATCTGGAAGTTTGAAACGACAAAACAACAGATTATCGGGACTTTAATAAGTTTTACAGGCGTTTGTTTATTGGCTTTTGGAGGTGGTGACGGAGAAGGAGGATCGTTTAAATTACTTCCGATCTTATTATTACTTTTAGCTACTTTTTGTTACGCATTAAGCACAACAACGGTAAAATCTAAATTAATGGAAGTTTCTTCAACGGTTTTATCTGCTTTTGTCTTTTCTTTCGTTTTATTTTTACCATCAGTGATTGCGTTGGCATTTTCAGGATTTTTTTCAACTTTTAGTTTGGATGAAAATAATTTAACAGGATTATTATTCGTGAGTTTACTCTCCATTTTCGGAACCGGTTTGGCGATGATGATGAATTATCGATTGTTAAAAGTATCAACACCACTTTTTGCTTCAACGGTAACTTTGGTAATGCCGATTGTGGCTATTATTTGGGGCTTTTTGGATGGTGACAGATTAACAAAAATGCAGTTCTTTGGTGCGGGAATTATCATCGCTGGATTAATATTTTTAAGAAGTAAGCAAAAAAAATAATAGTATGTTGTAAATTAATTTATATTTGTGCTCTTAAAATTAATAAGACATGAAAAAAATTATTTTATTAGGCTCAATGGCCTTTCTTACGCTTTCTTGCGGCCAAGACGATGATGACAACACCGTTACAAACAACACAGATCCTACACAACAAACGGCTATTCTTCCGGTAAAAATGACCGTTGACGGCGAATCTATGAAGATTAACTACGATGGTACGAAAATTACCAATATCACCAGTACTAGTAATTCGGGAAACAAAATTGTTTTTGAATACAACGGAGATGTTATTACTGCCATTAAGTCTTATGAAGGAAATATACTTCAGTCGGCCATGGAGTACACATATGCCAACAATCTTTTAACAATCGCTGCTAACAAAGAATATGCAAGCAATGGTATTTCAATACAAGCTTCTGTTACTAATGAATATACCCATGTAAACGCTAACCAGATTAAAGTAAAAAGAACCATATTTGGAGGCTCGCCGCAGCCTGTAATGAATACAACCTATAATTACAGCAACGGAAATATGACCAGTTCTTCAGGAAGCGGAACTTTAACTTCAAATGGAGTAACGACTAATTATAATGAATCATCAAATTATACTTACACGGATAAAAATTATGCTTTTAAAAATGTAAAAGGGTTTGATAAATTAGTACATACTGGAGATAGTACAGATGGAATGTCTTATTTATTTTCTAATATAAAAAATAATATCAGTTCTTACTCTCAAACTACTACATGGACGAGCACTTCCAGTACAGGTAATAGTTTTAATGGATATAAGTACACAACAACATTCAATACAAGCGGTTATCCTATTGCTGAAACCAGAAAATCTGTAAATGCGAATGGAGTACCAGACAGCAGTCAACCTGAAGTTTACAGCTATGAATACAATCACTAAAAATAAAAAACCCTGCA
>DKLU01000399.1 GCA_002455915.1 Chryseobacterium sp. UBA6632 | reverse complement strand
ATGGTTGGTTTTGAGTCTCAAAACGCAGAAAAACCTTTTGTGGTGGGCACGCATTATAATGGAAAGGAAACGATAAAAAGGTAATTCACACGCGTTCAGGAACGAAAATTATTCTGAATGATGGTGAAGGCAGTATTTTTATTGAAGACCCGAGTGGCAATACCTATCTGATGGACGGACAGGGAAATATTGAGGTGAATGCACCGAATGATATTACGTTCACAGCCGGAAAAAATATGAACATTAATGTAGGACAGAATATGCATACAAATGTTGGGATGAACTCTTCGGAAACAATAGGAATGAACAATATGCAAAGTGTTGGGATGATGAGTATGACGACTATTGCAGGTGATGCGAGCATGTTTGTTACCGGAAAACTGACGGAAATGATTGAAGGAGATGTTATTTCTGAATCTAAAAAAGACAGAAAGGAATATAGCGCTCAGGATATGGAAATACAGTCTGAAGGGAATATAAAAAAGCATTCTCAGAAGACCATTTCTAATAATGGATCGGAAAAATCTAATTCTCACTAATGATGAGTAGAATAAGAATAGTAAAAGGTGAGTATACCAAAATTACAGGTGGAGATCACAGAATGTTTTCTGAAGGAAATATTATTTCATCTGCAGGAAAAAAATATCAGAAAAAAGGGAATGATGGAGGGATATTATTTGATGATCCAAAGGCCTATGAACCGTGGAAATCTAAGGAAAGATACGACTGGTATCATGGTCTCTTTGGTCACACTGTAAATATGAGAATTCCCATTACAGATTTAGATTTAAATATTGAGGTAAAAACCTGCCTTACAGCCATCTCTTCAGTTATTCGTTTTGAGGCCTATGATCTTGATTCCTCTGAGCAATATAAATATCATAACTGGGTATATGTATTAACAGTTTATATGAATAATCGCGGAGAGCTTGTAGAAGGCGGTATGGATTTATTTACATACAAAGCAGAGCGTAAGGTAGGTTCTGCAGAGAGAAATGTGGAAAAAAAAAAAGACAGTGAAGAAATTATATTTAAAAAAACGAGGTATGAACTGAAATCTAAAGGAAAAGATCTTCATGACGAAGTTTTTCTGGATCATAAGCTGATTTTCTCAAATGGTATGGAAAGGGCTATCAATTTTGATAGCAAAACGCAGGAAACTCCCAGGTTTTATGACCTTTTGGGTTTTTTCCTGAAAAAAGCAAGTTATTTTAACAGAATAGCAGATCTCTCTTTTGTATATGCATGTACAAGCAATGCAAAAGATTTCTTAGATGAAGTAAATGAAACCTCAGATCAAATTGCATTTGTCACAGATGCGCGGTTTGTGGGAGATATTTTTGATAAGTTTGGAGGAACCGCTTTATTTAAGGAGGTTTTTGGAGTGGTAAGTTATATTACCGGTACCTATAGTGATATAAAAGATCTGTTGGGGCTCAAAAATATGAGGGGGCCCATACAGATTACCGATATTCTGTGTGCAAGGATGAATGAGCAGAAAAATTTTACAAAATTTCCTTCTTCTGAACATTATCTCTTAACCAATGAGTTTGAAGCATTAGGAAAAAAACTTTTAAACAATGTAGAAATTGAGGATTATGGATAAAATATATTTACCCGAAAAATTGGTTATAGGGCAGGAAGAAAAAGATCTTTATCCTTATGACGAAAGGAAAAGTACGTCTTTTTGTGTAGCTTTTACCTTGAATGAACCTACGCAAATGAATACAGGAAATAGATACAAAGATAATCTGGATGCCTGTCTTACTGCAGTGAGTTGGGTGGAAGATAATTATTGTATTTATAGTTTAGCTGGTATAGCAGGAAATAATCCGAATCATGACAGAATAATTAAGACATGCACTTTTTATTTAGATAGAGGAGGTTATATCGTTTCAGGACATTATCAAGAGTTAAAGTATTTTGCTCAAAGAGTTTTACGTCGGCCAACGGCATCACTTGATGATACTATTGATAAAATTATTAAAATTGAGCATAATTTTAATAGAAAGTTTATTGCAGGTAGTAAAGATAATTTGTTACACAAACAAATTTTTTTAGAAAAAGTATTTAGAATACAAAGTTTTCCTGAATTTAAAATCAATATACAATCAGATTTTTACAAGCTTTTGCAGTCTGTTTCCATATACAATCGCAGTATGGATATTTCTTTTGTATATTCTATTGCACAGGAAAAAAAAGCTCAATTAGATACTTTCAAAAAAATTGTAGGTATAGTTTCAATTCCCATAGCAATTGAGGTGTATGCATGGGTAAAAGTTCCGCAAGCTGGAATTTCTTTAATCAACTATCTTTGTGCTATAAAAATGCATTGAATTTAAACATTATAAAATATGCAACCTCAACCAGTTAATTTCAAAGCTATCATCCAGCAAAACGGAGAAATCAATGCTGCGTTTGTAGAATTTCCTTTTTCTACAGAAGAATTATTTGGAAAGAAAGGGCAGGTAAGAATTAAAGCGTTATTTGATAATGCGGTTGAATATCGTGGAAGTTTAGCCAAAATGAAATCAGAATGTCATATTTTAGGTTTGACGCAGGATGTCAGAAAGCAATTGGGAAAAACATTTGGTGATGAGGTTTCGGTAAGCCTTATTGAGGATACAGAAGAAAGAATTGGTGAAATTTCGGATGATATTCAATTTATTTTTAATGAAAATCCTGAAGCAAAAGCGTTATTCGATAAAATGAGCTATACACACCGAAAAGAATATATCCGCTGGATTGAAGAAGCTAAAAAACCTGAAACCAGAGAAAATCGGAAAACAAAAATGATCCAAATGATTTTGGATGGTAAAAAAGGAATTTAACAGAACAATAAATAGCTGTTTATAACAATCGTAAATCTACTTCAAGATCCTGCTGAACGCCGCCGTTTGTAATAGCAATTATGCCGTCGTGATGCGCAATCGTAGCACCTAAATCATTTCGGGACTCTTTAAAATACCCTTTAGATTCGTAACTCTCATTTCTTTGCCATAGAAATTCTGCGATTAATCCCGTGCTGCTTTCGATCGTTAGAGATTTTAGGGTATTGTTAAAGTCAAACTCCTCGATATTAACGATAAAGCTTTCATGGGCAGCAAATGTTTTTCTGAGAATCTGAATGGGCTGGCTGGTATTAATTGTATTCAAAACTGTGGTTTTCACAAAAATCTTTTTTTAATGCGACAAAACTCGTCGTATTAAAAATAAATATTTAATCTATTTGAAATTTTTTAGATATCAGACATTCCAGAATTCACGATCCAGGCTACGATACTGTATCGCTTCAGAAATATGTTCAGACTGAATGTTTTCAGAATCTTCAAGATCAGCAATAGTTCTGGCAACTTTTAAAATTCGGTCGTAGGCTCTTGCAGAGAGGTTTAATTTTTCCATTGCCATTTTTATCAAATCAAAAGAAGCTTGATTTAAATTACAATATTTCTCAATTTCTTTAGGCCCGATTTGAGCATTGTAGCTGATTTTTAAATCTTTATATCGTTCCTGTTGAATGTCGCGAGCCTTTAAAACACGATTTCTGATATCCTCACTTTTTTCGCCTTTTCTTCGTTCTGCCAATTGTTCAAACTCAACTTTCTGAACTTCAATGTGAATGTCAATTCGGTCGAGTAGTGGCCCAGAAAGTTTATTCATATACCTTTGCATTTCAAAAGTTGATGAAGTATTATTCGGATCGTCTGGAAAATAACCGCTCGGACTAGGATTCATCGAGGCAACGAGCATAAAACTTGCAGGATAATTTACCGTAAACCGTGCTCTTGAAATCGTAACTTCACGATCTTCCAACGGTTGACGCATCACTTCGAGAACGGTTCTTTTAAATTCCGGCATTTCATCTAGAAATAAAACCCCATTATGAGCAAGCGAAATTTCACCAGGTTGCGGATAGCCCCCACCGCCGACTAAGGCTACGTCAGATATCGTATGATGCGGATTTCTGAAAGGCCTTATGGTCATGAGTGACGTATTGGTTCCCATTTTTCCCGCCACCGAATGAATTTTGGTGGTTTCCAGTGCCTCTTTCAATGTCAACGGAGGCAAAATACTCGGAACTCTTTTGGCAAGCATAGTTTTTCCACTGCCTGGCGGGCCAATCAAAATGATATTGTGACCTCCGGCTGCGGCTACTTCCATCGCTCGTTTTGCTGTTTCCTGACCTTTAACTTCGGAAAAATCAAACGGAAAATCATTAATTCTTTCCTGAAATTCTTTTCTTGTGTCTAAAATCGTTTTTTGTAATGGTTTTCCTTCATTAAAAAAGTCGATCACTTCTTTAATGTTTTCAACTCCGTAAACGTCAAGATTATTTACAATAGCGGCTTCCCGTGTATTCTGTTTGGGCAAAATAATACCTTTGAATCCTTCTTCCCGTGCCTGAATGGCAATCGGCAAAACACCTTTTATCGGCTGCAAACTTCCATCAAGAGAAAGTTCGCCCATGATGATATATTCATTAATATTTTCCGCGATAATCTGGTCAGAAGCTACCAAAATTCCCATAGCAATGCTCAGGTCATAAGCTGCTCCTTCTTTTCGCAAATCTGCGGGAGCCATATTAATGGTAATTTTCTTTCCGGGGATTTTGTAACCTATGTTTTTTAATGCAGCAGAAATTCTGTAGCTACTTTCTTTAATGGCATTATCGGGCAAGCCTACGAGATGATAGCCTACGCCGCCGGTATCTACATTTACTTCAATCGTGATCGTTTGCGCTGAAACTCCGAAGATGGCACTTCCGTAAATTTTTATTAACATGATTGTGTTTTAATGTAAATGTAATTTATTTTTTTTATTTGAATTAAATTTATAAGTGTTTGATAATCTTAGTTTTGTAAAATTTAATTTAAAATATTTTCAATTTTAAGCTTGAAACATTTAAACATA
>DKLU01000240.1 GCA_002455915.1 Chryseobacterium sp. UBA6632 | reverse complement strand
AAAGAAATCTGGTTCATCACCGGAAGCCAGCATTTATACGGCCCTGAAACATTAGCGCAGGTTGCAGAACATTCAGCGAAAATCGTAGAATCGTTCAATGCTTCATCACAGATTCCTGTAAAAGTGGTTTTGAAGCCAACCGTAAAAACGACGGAAGAAATCTTTGAAACACTTACAGCCGCCAACTTTGCAAAAGACTGCATCGGAATCGTAACCTGGATGCACACATTTTCACCTGCAAAAATGTGGATTCGTGGACTGACCGCATTACAAAAGCCAATGTTGCATCTTCATACGCAATTCAATCAGGATATTCCTTGGTCTACAATGGATATGGACTTTATGAACCTNNCAGGTCAACCAGCACGCCGAACAGGTGGTGAACGCGCTGAACGCTGAAGCGAAGCTGCCGTGCAAACTGGTGTTGAAGCCGCTCGGCACCACACCGGACGAGATCACCGCCATTTGCCGCGACGCCAACTATGACGACAAATGCGCGGGTCTGGTGGTCTGGCTGCATACCTTCTCGCCTGCGAAGATGTGGATCAACGGTCTTTCCATCCTTAATAAACCGCTGCTGCAATTCCATACCCAGTTCAACGCGCAGATCCCGTGGGGCAGCATCGATATGGACTTTATGAACCTGAATCAGGCTGCGCACGGCGACAGAGAATTCGGATTTATGGTAAGCCGTCTGCGCAAAAACAGAAAAGTGGTCGTAGGACATTGGGCGGAAGAAAGAGTTCAGAAACAAATTGGAGAATGGAGTAGAGTTGCCGCTGGTTGGGATGATTGGCAAGGTGCGAAGTTCGCGCGTTTTGGTGATAATATGAGATTTGTAGCCGTTACGGATGGCGATAAAGTGGAAGCGGAAACCAAATTTGGATTTTCAGTCAATACTTGGGGAATCGGGGATTTGGTAAGTGTTGTCAATTCAATTGGTGATGGCGAAATCAAAACCTTAATTGAAGAATATGAAGCTTCATACAAAATGGCAGAATCCCTTCTTTCCAGAGGTTCAAACAGAAAATCTCTGGAAGTTGCCGCAAGAATAGAATTAGGTTTAGAAAAATTCCTGAAAGAAGGAAATTTCAAAGGTTTTTCCGATACTTTTGAAGACCTTCACGGCTTGGAACAATTGCCTGGAATTGCTGTTCAGAGATTGATGGAAAAAGGTTACGGATTTGCCGGAGAAGGCGATTGGAAAACTGCCGCTTTGGTTCGTGCAATGAAAACAATGGGACAAGGCCTTGAAGGCGGAAATGCCTTTATGGAAGATTATACTTATCATTTAAATCCTTCAAATCCTTCGATTTTAGGTTCACATATGTTGGAAGTCGACCCTGTTTTGGCGATTGACAAACCATCTTGTGAAATTCATCCATTGGGAATTGGCGGAAAAGCTGACCCGGTTCGTCTGGTTTTCAATTCGAGAGGAAATATCGATTCTTTAAATGCCGCTTTGATGGATTTCGGAAATCATTTCAGACTGTTAATCAATAAAGCAAAAGCATTGGAAATCACCGAAGAATTGCCGAAACTTCCTGTTGCGAGAGTTCTTTGGAAACCGCTTCCTGACCTGTACACTGCAGCGGAAGCCTGGATTTTGGCAGGTGGAGCGCATCATACTTGTTACAGTGAGAACATCAGCGTGGAGCAATTGGAAGATTTTGCGGAGATTGCAGGTATCGAATCGCTTGTTATTGATGAAGATACGAAAATCCGTGATTTTAAGAACACACTTCGCTGGAATGAAATATATTATCGTTAAACTTGCAAAACTTCTAAAAAATGAGAAAAACAAGTATCAACCTGATAATTCTTTTTGCCGTTTTATGTATTTTCGGGTGCAATAAAAAAGAAAATCAATCAAAAACTCAACCGGAAACAATGGAAAACATACAGGTTTCAGATTACGGAGTCACGTCAAAAGGCGATTCCATCAAAAAATATACTTTGACCAATAAAAACGGGATGAAGCTGGAAGTCATTAACTTCGGTGGAATTATCACTTCACTTACCGCTCCCGATAAAAACGGAAAATACGAAGATGTCGTTTTAGGATTTACCAAACCTGAAGATTATTTCAACGGAAATCCTTACTATTTTGGGGCATTGATTGGCCGTTACGGAAACAGAATTGCCAATGCCAAATTTACTTTGGAAGGTAAATCGTATGACATCGATAAAAACGACGGTCCGAACAGTCTTCACGGCGGAAAAGAAGGATTCCACACCAAATTCTGGAATATTGAACCTGTAAAAGATGCCAAATTCCCAACTTTGAAACTGACATACACCAGCGCAGACGGTGAAGAAGGTTATCCTGGAAAATTAACTACAACCGTTTTGTATACTTTGACAGATGATAATGCTTTAGAAATTTTTTACGAAGCGGAAACCGATAAACCGACTGTGGTGAATTTGACTCAGCATTCGTATTTCAATCTTTCAGGGAATTTTTCAAAAACAATTCTTGACCACGAATTGCAGATTAATGCGGATAAATTTACACCAGTTAATGAAACTCTAATTCCTACAGGTGAGCAAAAAGCGGTGAAGGGAAGTGCATTCGATTTCACAGCTTCAAAAGCAATTGGAAAAGATATCAATGCAGATGACGACCAGCTGAAAAAAGGAAAAGGTTACGACCACAACTGGATTCTGAGCGGAAGCGGATTGAGAAGCATTGCCAAAGTTTACCATCCTGAATCAGGGAGAGTGATGGAAGTTTTAACTGATGAACCGGGCGTTCAGTTCTATTCAGGAAACTTTTTGGATGGAAAATTTGATACCAAAACGGGTGGGAAAAATGAATTCAGAACAGGTTTTTGTCTGGAAACCCAGCATTTTCCGGATTCTCCAAACCAGGCTTTGTTCCCTTCTACGGAGTTGAAGCCGGGACAAAGATACCATTCGAAAACAATTTACAAATTCTCAGTTAAACAATAAAGTATGGGAAATTTAGCAACTATTGATATCATCATATTTCTGATTTATTTTGTGGTGGTCGCCGGTTACGGAATCTGGATTTATAACAAAAAAAAATCTGCGGCAACAGGCAGTAAAGATTATTTCCTTGCGGAAGGTTCACTCACTTGGTGGGCGATTGGAGCGAGTTTAATTGCATCCAACATCTCAGCGGAACAGTTCATTGGGATGTCCGGCGAAGGATTTTTCGTGGGGGTAGCGGTGGCAGCTTACGAATGGATTGCTGCACTGGCGCTCATCATTATTGCCATTTGGTTTATTCCGATTTATCTTAAAAATAAAATCTACACGATGCCACAATTCCTGGAAACCCGTTATAACAAATCGGTTTCCCTGATTATGGCGGTGTTCTGGCTGTTTTTATATGTGATTGTCAATCTGACTTCCATTCTTTATTTGGGTGCTTTGGCAATCGATACTTTATTGGGTGGCGGTCATCTTCATATCATTATGATTGGATTGCTTCTAATGGCATTATTAATCGGTCTTGGCGGTATGAAAGTAATCGGTTACACCGACGTAATTCAGGTGGCGGTTTTGATTATCGGAGGTTTTGCTACGGTTTATATGGCGCTACAGATTGTTGACCAGAGAATCAACGGAGCGGCTGTAGGAAATGCTTTTGCCGGTTTTCAGACCTTGATGAATGAAGCACCGCAACATTTCAAATTAATGCTTGAAAAACCGGTTAAGACAACAACGACTTTAGCAATGCCTGAAAATCTAGATGTTCAGAAATATGTGGTTTTACCGGGATTGGCAATGTATTTTGCAGGACAGTGGATTGTTAATTTAAATTATTGGGGTTGTAACCAGTACATCACACAAAGAGCTTTGGGAGCTGATTTGAAGACGGCAAGAACCGGAATTTTATTCGCAGGATTCCTTAAATTATTTATGCCGATTATCGTAATGCTTCCGGGAATTGCAGCTTACGTTTTGTACACAAAAGGACATTTACCTGGCTTTAACGGAGTGAAAGACGGAGCATATTCTGCAATATTAGGATTTTTGCCTGTTGGTCTGAAAGGTCTTGCTGTAGCGGCTTTGACGGCTGCAATTGTTGCTTCATTGGCAGGAAAAGTAAACAGTATTTCAACGATTTTCACATTAGACATTTATAAAAAATATTTAAAGGCTGATGCAACGGAAATCCAGATGGTGAGAACCGGAAGATGGGCAATTATCATTGCAATGTTTGTGGCTTTGGCATTCACTTGGACAGATGCTTTGGGAATCGGCGGTGAAGGTGGATTTACCTTTATTCAGAAATATACAGGATTTATCAGTCCGGGTGTTTTTGCGATGTTCCTTTTAGGAATGTTCTGGAAAAGAACAACCGGAACTGCAGCTTTGGTAGGCGTAATTTTAGGATTCGTTCTGGCGATTTTCTTCAACAGTTTTGCTGTGGAAATTTTCGGAAAAGAAACCTGGTTATACACAGCTTTCACGTATGAAAAACTGGAAAACGGTGTAGTTCATACGATTACCGAAATTCCGTTCCTGATTAATATGGGTTGGTCATTCTTCTTCACGGTTCTGACGATGGTTGGGATAAGTCTTGCAGGACCGAAAGTGAACCCGAAAGCATTTGCAATCGATGCATCAATGTTCAAAGTAGACAACAGAACATTGGTTTTAATTGTTGTAACGTTACTTTTATTAACTGCACTTTACGTGAGATTTTGGTAAACTTAAGGTATTATAAAAAGGATGTCATTTGAGGCATCCTTTTTTTTATTTTTTATAATTTTGATTGTATTTTGAAAACCTATTTTCTTTTCATCGATACCGAAACTACAGGAATCCCGAAAC
>DKLU01000471.1 GCA_002455915.1 Chryseobacterium sp. UBA6632 | reverse complement strand
TGCCTGAAGCTGGAAGATGGAGATTTGTAACCGTAAAATTTTTCACTTCTACTTTTAATTTTAAAATCGTTAAAAAATAAAATAAATTGGTAATGTGATGAAGAGTTGATGCACGACGTGATAAACTTCCAGCTTCCAGCTCCCATCTTCAAACATTTAAAATAAAAAATGGATTTACTTACATTTAAACTTATACTTGTACTAGCGCTTTTCTTGCTTTCGTTAACGATCGCGGCCTACTCTACCTGGGCAGAAAGAAAAGTTGCCTCTATCATGCAGGATAGAATTGGTCCCAACAGAGCAGGGCCTTTCGGATTGCTGCAGCCTCTTGCTGACGGTGGAAAGTTTTTCTTTAAAGAAGATTTTACACCTGCCAATGCAGAAAAATTCCTTTTCGTATTAGGACCAGCTTTGGTAATGTTTATTTCATTAATCACGGGAGCGGTTATTCCTTGGGGTAAAAGTTTAAATATTGCAGGTACTTCTTATGATCTTCAGGTGGCTAACATCGATGTTGGTGTACTTTTCATCATCGGAATGGCTTCAATTGGTGTTTACGGAATCATGATCGGAGGATGGGCTTCGAACAACAAATATTCATTATTAGGGGCTATCCGTGCTTCTTCTCAGATGATTTCTTACGAATTGGCAATGGGATTGGCTTTACTTTCTATCATTATGATGACAGGAAGTTTAGATTTAAAAGAAATTACGGCAAGTCAGACCAACGGAAAACTTTGGGGATTCATTCCATGGGTTTCTGGTCTTAACTGGAATATTTTCTATCAGCCAATTGCTTTCTTAGTATTTTTCGTAGCTGCTTTAGCGGAAACAAACAGACACCCTTTCGATTTACCTGAATGTGAATCTGAATTGGTAACAGGATATTCTACAGAATACTCATCAATGAAATTAGGGTTGTACATGTTCGGTGAATACGTGAATATGTTTATCTCTAACGCTTTCATGGTGGTTCTTTTCTTCGGAGGGTATAACTATCCTGGAATTGAATGGGTAACTCAAAACTGGGGTGAAAACACTGCAGGAATCTTGAGTATAGTAGCATTTTTAGCTAAAACAGTGATCGGAATTTTGATCTTCATGTGGATCAGATGGACGCTTCCAAGATTTAGATATGACCAATTAATGCATTTAGGTTGGAAAACGTTAATTCCAATGGCATTGGTAAACTTATTAATTACAGGAGCTGTAATTTTAGCGTTTGCAAACTAGAATAATTTGAAAATTTGAAAATGAGCTGATGTGAAAATGTGATGATGCGACAAACTTCCATCTCCCAGCTTCCATCTTCTAACATTTAATAATAAAAGAAAATGAAACTTACGAACAGATCAAAAGTTGTTTCTAACAAAGAAATGACCCTTGCTGAAAAAATCTACTTACCTGCGATTTTTACAGGAATGGGGATTACATTTAAGCATGCTGTAAGAACCGTATTGAAAGGTGCTCCCGCAGTATATTCGTATCCGGAAGTACAGAAACCGAGAGCAGATATCTGGAGAGGTCAGCACGTTTTGAAAAGAGACGAAGAAGGCAGAGAAAGATGTACCGCTTGCGGACTTTGTGCGGTGGCGTGTCCTGCAGAAGCAATTACAATGACTGCTGCTGAAAGAACTAAGGAAGAAAGAGATCTTTACAGAGAAGAAAAATACGCATCGGTATATGAAATCAATATGCTAAGATGTATTTTCTGCGGTATGTGTGAAGAAGCTTGTCCGAAATCTGCGATCTATCTTACGGACAGATTGGTAGACGTGGAAACCAACAGAGGTTCTTTCATCTATGGAAAAGATAAATTGGTTGAAAAAATAAATCAAAGGATTGATATCACTGAAAGACAATCCGAGAAACAAAAAAATGCGGTAAAATAATGGATCAGTTTTTATTTTTCTTGGTGGCGTTTTTAGCAGTGGCGAGTGCGGTGTATTTCGTATTTGCCAGAAATCCTTTATATGCTATTTTGTCATTAATTGTTACGATGTTTTCTATTGCAGGTATGTACATCCTTCTGAATGCACAATTCCTTGCGATTATCCAGATTATTGTATACGCCGGAGCGATCATGGTATTATTCCTTTATATCCTGATGATGCTTAACCTTAATAAAGAAGACGAAAGTAAGAAGGGCAATACTTTAAAGTTTGTCGGAGTTTTTACAGCCGGTCTTTTATTAATTGGAATTTTAGGCGTATTCAGAGGTGTTCAGCAGAACCATATCGTTGTTGAAAATGTAGACAAAGGTGTTGGTTTAACGAAAAATCTGGGCAGACTTTTGTTTAATGAATATGTTTTGCCGTTTGAGCTTGCATCCATCCTTATTTTGGCAGGTATTGTAGGTGCGGTATTAATCGGTAAAAAAGATCTATAAAATTATGGGAGAAGTAAATACATTTATACAAAGCATCCCTCTGAATTATTTCATCATTCTTTCTTCAGTATTATTCTGTTTGGGAGTGTTAGGCGTATTGTTGAGAAAAAATGCTATTGTTATTTTGGGTTGTGTTGAGCTTATGCTAAATTCTACGAACCTTTTATTGGCTGCATTTTCAGCATACAAAGGTAACGGAGACGGACAACTTTTAGTTTTCTTCATTATGGTGGTTGCTGCTGCGGAAGTAGCGGTAGGTTTAGCAATTATTGCTATGCTATATAGAAATACCCGTTCTGTAGATGTAAGTATATTTAATAAATTAAGAGGATAAGAATGGAGAATTTAGTATATGCAATAGTACTTTTACCACTTTTAGGGTTTCTTATTAACGGTCTTTTTGGGAAAAATCTTCCAAAAATTGTTGTGGGTAGTTTGGCTACGGCAATGGTTTTTGCATCTTTCTGCATCGCAGTAAGTATTTTTTTGGGTTTCAGTTCTGAAAGCCAACCCGTAATCGTAAAAGCTTTTGAATGGTTTAGAGTAAACGGAGTTCAGATCAATTTCGGATTCCAAATCGATCAGTTATCATTAATGATGGTAATGATCATCACAGGTATCGGTTCTTTAATTCACTTGTACTCTATAGGATATATGAGTCATGATAAAGGTTTTTATAAGTTTTTTACTTATTTAAATCTGTTTATCTTCTCAATGTTATTATTGGTAATGGGAAGCAACTACCTGATCTTATTCATCGGATGGGAAGGTGTAGGATTGTGTTCTTATTTACTGATCGGATTCTGGTATACGAATGAAGAATATGGTAAAGCAGCAAGAAAAGCTTTCATCATGAACAGAATTGGTGACCTTGCGTTGTTAATCGGTATCTTCATGATCGCTGGACAAACTAACGCTGTTGATTACCTTACCGTAGCAGAAAACGCTGGAAAATTTGAATTAGACGGAAGCGTAATTATTTTTATTACGGCGAGTTTATTTATCGGTGCAACGGGTAAATCGGCTCAGGTTCCATTATATACTTGGTTACCGGACGCGATGGCTGGGCCAACTCCTGTTTCTGCGTTAATTCACGCGGCAACGATGGTAACGGCAGGTATCTATTTAGTGGTAAGATCAAACTTCTTATTTACTTTAGCACCAACCGTTCAGGGAGGAATCTTATTCATCGGATTCTTAACGGCTGCTTTGGCAGGATTCTACGCATTACGTCAGAACGACATCAAAAAAGTATTGGCCTACTCTACAGTTTCACAACTTGGATTCATGTTCATCGCTTTAGGACTTGGAGCTTACACAACAGCAATGTTCCACGTAATGACGCACGCTTTCTTCAAAGCATTATTGTTCTTGGGAGCAGGTTCTGTAATCCACGCAATGAGCAACGAACAGGATATGCGTTTCATGGGAGGTTTGAAAAAGTATATTCCAATCACTCACGCGACTTTCTTAGTTGGAACATTGGCAATTTCAGGATTCCCTTTATTATCAGGGATGATTTCTAAAGACGAAATTTTAGTAGCAGCTTTCGCTAAAAACCCGATTTACTGGGTATTCTTATTCATTTTAGCCGCTATTACTGCAACATATATGTTCAGATTGTACTATTTGACTTTCCACGGAGAGTTCAGAGGTACTGAAGATCAAAAACACCACTTACACGAAAGCCCGACAAATATGACATTACCATTGATCGTATTGGCTATTCTTTCTGTTTTAGGTGGTTTAATTAACCTTCCTCACTTCATCGGTCACGGTCATTATGCAAAATTAATGGAGTGGTTGAAGCCGGTTCTTACTGAGGAAAGCTTTAAACAAATGGAGGCTACTCTTTCGGGAGTTCCGTTTGGTACTGAAATGATTCTTTTAGGAGCAACAGTTCTAATGTTCTTCTGCGTATGGTTCATTGTTAAAAATACTTATGTAAATAAGAAAAAACAAGCATTACCGGAAGAGCAGTACACAGGGTGGGAGAAACTGTCTGCTAAAAAATTATATATTG
>DKLU01000104.1 GCA_002455915.1 Chryseobacterium sp. UBA6632 | reverse complement strand
CGACGGAACCCAATCGAGAATAACGCCAATTTCATTTCTGTGAAGCTCATCAATCAGAAACATTAAATCCTGTGGCGATCCAAAACGTGAATTTGCCGCAAAAAAACCTGTAATCTGATAACCCCAACTCGGATCATACGGGTATTCCATCAAAGGCATAAATTCTACGTGCGTAAAACCCATCTCTTTTATATAAGGAACCAGTTTTTTTGCCACATCCCGATAATTCAAAAAACGGTCGGGATCATTTTCATACCTTACCCACGAGCCCAAATGCATTTCGTACACAGAAATCGGAGCATTTAAGCTATTCTTTTTCCAACGGTTCTCAAGCCATTCTTTATCATTCCATTCATACCAATTGGTAGAAACCATCGACGCTGCCTGAATATTTTGTTCCCAGCTTAAAGCATAAGGATCACTTTTTTCTAAAATTTCTCCGCGAGGAGTTTCAATGGCATATTTATATAAAGTTCCCCACGTTAAACCGGCAATAAATCCTTCCCAAATTCCGGATTCATCCCAGCGCGGAAATAAAATATGATCTTTATGATTCCAGTTATTGAAGTTACCTATAACTGAAACTTTTTTCGCATTTGGAGCCCAAACCGAAAAATAAACACCTTTTACCCCATCTTTCTCTGCAGAATGTGTACCGAATTTCTCATACAGCTTATAATGCTTACCTTCTTTAAAAAGATAAATATCCTGATCTGTAAAAAGTGTATACGTTTTAACCGAATTCATCACGGTTTTAATTTAATTTATTATTTTCTTTGAAACTACGAAAAAATATTAACAAGAACTGTTAACTATTGTTGAATAATTATAATGCCAATCTCTTTCCATCGCTTGTTCTATCAAATATAGGATATTTTTTATTCCCCTTTTTATGATTTTAAAATTAATGATATAAAAGATTTTTTATAAATTTATCAGTTAGAAAATTAATAAAAACACACGATGAGGTTTGAACTTTATACCGAGGAAAGTGACGAGAGAACAATCTACATCACAGGAAATTTCAATAGCTGGAATCCGAAAGACAGGAGATTTCAGCTTACACAAACAGATCCCAACCATTATTTTATAGAACTTGAAGATCAGATTCTATCAGAAATTATTGAATATAAATTCACAAAAGGCGGCTGGGAAAATGTGGAATTGGATAAATACGGAAATATTACACCCAACAAAAAAGCAGCAAAATCACTAGGAATAACTTCTGATATTGTTGAGAAATGGAGGTTTAACTGGGGACCTTTTAAAGATGAATATTTTCCGATCGCTGAAATTATTTCGGAGGAATTTTACATTCCTCAGTTGGAACGTTATCGTAAAGTTTGGGCTCTTTTGCCTTATGATTATTATGTTTCCAATAAAAATTACCCTGTTTTGTATCTTCAGGATGCTCAAAATTTATTCAACGAAGGAAGTGGCTATGGAAATTGGGAAATCGACAAAAAACTATCCATTCTCTCCGAATATGGTCGTGGCGACGTAATTATCATCGCGATCGAACACGGTAGCGAAGAACGAATTAAGGAATATATATTTGATAATGACAATGTTGCGAACGGTTCTGAAGGCAAAAAATACATTCGCTTTATCACAGACACGTTGAAACCTTACGTAGATCAGAACTATCGCACAAAAAGGGATAGGGATAACACAGGAATTGGCGGAAGTTCATTAGGTGCATTAATCAGCATTTACAGTGGATTTTTGTATCCTGAAGTCTATTCCAAACTCTTAATTTTTTCGCCTTCCCTTTGGGTAGAGCCTAATAATAATTTTCCGATGATGAGTTTCAGAGTACCATTCAAAACAAAAATTTATCTTTACGGAGGCGGTCAGGAAGGCTCAAAAATGGTAAAAAGAATCCATATTTTCGAAGAATATTTGAAACGTTGGGAAAAGAAAAATTTATTCGATTTTGAATTTAAAACCAATATCAATCCAGAAGGTACACACAGCGAATTTTACTGGTCTCAGGAATTCCCAAGAGCTATAGAATGGCTGTATTATAATAACACAGAAAATCCTGTAGAAGTAAAACCCCATCAACAAAGCATTAAAAATTAACGTTATGAAGCTAATTAACACAAAAAATAAAAACTATACTCAGGTTTTCCACATCTTTACTGAAGAAGAATGGTCAAAAACAAGTAAAAATTTCAATAAAAACATTGCCAATTTCTTTACGGGAAAAAAGCATGAAATTTTCGTAAATGCCCATGAAGAAGGAATCACTTACTTTATAGGTTTAGGAAAATCGACTTTACAAAATTTCGAAATTCAGCAGGTCGCCGTAAAATTTTCTCAAACACAAAAAGAAAAAATTCATGCGGTTCCGACTTTATTTTTTGCGGATTTTATGAATGAAAAACAATTTGAAGAATTTGCAAAAGGCTTGTTGATCGGGACTTACCACTACCCTTTTGAGAAAAATCATCCTGTCTGGGATTCTAAATTTGAGCTTCATTTTGAGAATTTAAGTCAGAAAAAATTAGACAATATCAGTCGAAAAGCTGAAGCTCTAAGCAATGGGCAAATCGCCTGTCAGGAATGGCTAAACAAACCGGCAAATCTTAAAAAGCCGGATGCTTTAAGCTTATATTTAAAGAATTTAGCTAAAAAATACGATTTAAAATATACTGTTTTCAACAGAAAAAAATGCGAAGAACTTGGCTTGGGAGCTTATCTATCGGTAAATCAGGGAAGTGCTTACGATGCTGCATTCACCATTTTGGAATATAAAACAACTGCAAAAAATGCTAAAACTTTTGGTTTAGTCGGAAAATGTGTTTTATTTGACACAGGCGGAATTTCATTGAAAAACCCTGATAATATGCACTATATGAAATCGGATATGGGTGGTGCAACAGCCGTTTTGGGAACTTTAATTTATGCTGCAGAGATGGAACTTCCTGTAAATATTATCGCTATTTTGCCGATTACGGATAATGCTATTTCTGAAAATGCTTTTCTTCCAAGCGACGTGATCACAGCTTATAACGGAAAAACGATTGAAGTACTGAACACCGATGCGGAGGGCAGAATGATCCTGGCAGACGGGCTTTCTTATATGGCTAAAAACTACAAAACAGATTTTATGATCGATTTGGCAACTTTAACGGGAAGTTCTGTGAGAATGTTTGGAGATACCTGCGGTGCGATGTTTTCGAATGATGAAGAATTAAAAAATCTTCTGATTAAAACCGGAGACAAGACTAATCAACGACTGTGGAATCTTCCGCTTTGGGATGTTTGGAAGAATGATATTCAATCGGATGTGGCAGATTTGAAGAATATTTCGATGAAACCTATCGGAGATTGTATTGTTGCTGCAAAATTTTTAGAACAATTTATTGAAGATCATCCAAAATGGGCCCATTTGGACATTGCGGGAGTCGCTTTCGGAAGTGTGGGTTATGCTAAAGAAAAGGCTGCAACCGGCTTCGGAGTCCAATTATTAGCAGATTTAATTGAAAATTATCACTAAAAATTAGTTTATTTCAAAAATTCTCTGTATAATTGATATATAAATTTTCAAAAACACAGTATAATTCAGTTTTTAACATTAACTAATTAACAAAGATTTAATTTTATTTTTGAAAATTCATAAAAACATAAAAAACATTATATGGAGAAGAAAACAATAGTATGTATTTCGTGCTATTATAAGGGCTATGACTTCATGGACGAAATGAAGCAGCTTGGCAATAAAATAATCTTAGTAACATCCGAAAATCTTAAAGAAAAAGACTGGCCTTGGCATGCCATTGATGAGGTATTTTACATGCCTGAGGTAAAACCTTCCGTTTGGAATTTAGATCATCTAATTCAGGGATTTTCATTTTTAATGCAAACCAGAAAGGTTGATGCGGTGATTGCTTTGGATGATTACGATGTGGAAAAAGCCGCTCTTATCCGCGAATCATTCAGAATTCCGGGGATGGGACAAACTACGCACAGATATTTCAGAGATAAACTGGCCATGCGACAGAAAGCAAAAAGTTCGGGCATTCATGTTCCTGAATTTACGGCCGTATTTAACAATGATGAGGTTAATGATTTTGTTGAAAAAGTTCCCGCGCCTTGGGTATTGAAACCCCGTTCGGAAGCTTCTGCATCAGGAATAAAAAAATTGACCTCAAAATATGATCTTTGGGAAGCGTTGAATGCGCTGGGTGAAGAACGTCATTTGTTCCTTTTGGAAAGCTTCAAACCTGGCGATGTTTATCATGTTGACAGTTTAACATTTAATAAAGAAATTGTTTTTACTTCTGCTTCAAAATATTTAGCTCCCCCGATGCAGGTTTCGCACGAAGGCGGTGTTTTCAGAACCAAAACGCTGGGAAGATATTCTGATGAATTTAAAGCTTTGGAAGATGCTAATGAAAAAGTTCTTTCTAATTTCGGATTGATGAACGGAGCAACCCACACAGAGTTTATCCGCAGCAAAGAAGATGGAAAATATTATTTTCTGGAAACATCATCACGAGTTGGCGGCGCTCATATTCCTGATTTGGTGGAAGCTTCAAGCAATATTAATATCTGGAGGGAATGGGCAAAAATAGAAGATGCTTTGTTAAGAGGAAATCATTATGAAATTTCTAAACCTACAGGATATTATTCAGGATTAATTATTGCTTTAATTAAGGATAAAGAGCCTAATTACAGTGAGTTTGAAAGCGAAGAAGTCGTAAAATTTTTACCTATTGATTACCATGTTGGAATCGTTTACAAATCAAATGATTCTACCGTAGTTCAGGAAAAATTAGATAAAGCAGCAGAAAAAATTCATGCTGAAATGCTGAATATTCTACCTCCGAAAAGCAAACCGACGAGTTAAAAAATATCAATTAAAAAACCAAATAAGAAGAAAAATGCCGCACATAGAGCATACAGACTATTATTCACATATATTAGGAACAAGCCTTAAAGTGGAGGTTACGGGACACTATGGTTATCCAATCGTTATGTTTCCCACTTCCCAAGGTCAATACACCCAAAACAATGATTTTCATTTAAATGGAAGCATCAATTGGTTTGTTGAACAGGGAAAAGTTAAACTTTATAATATCCAAACGATTGACGGCTGGAGTTTTTATGATGACAATATTTCTCCACAGCAAAGAATCAGAAATTACGAAAAATATGTTCAGTTTTTGATCAAAGAGTTTATTCCTTACATTCAGAAAATTCATAAAGTGCACCGTGTGGCAGTGGCTGGAGCTAGTTTTGGCGGTTATCACGCGGCAAATTTTGCATTCAGATTTCCCGATGTGGTTTCGCATTTATTCTGCCTGTCCGGTGCATTCAGCATAAGAAACTTTATGGATGGATATTCTGACGAACTGGTTTATTTTAACTGCCCCAGAGAATTTGTGAAAAATGATGAAGCTTGGAAATATAAGCACATGCACATTGTTTTAAGCACTTCTGATCAGGATATTTGTAAAGATAAAAATATCGAAATGGCAGAAATTTTAAGTTCAAAAGGAATTGATTTCTGGTATGACGAAAGAAAGTGGATCAATCATGACTGGCCGCTTTGGAGAATGGTTTTCCCAACATTTATCGGAGCATTCTTCTCTTAAAAATTTTAATTAAAATCAAATATTAATATAAAAACATTTAAAAATACAATTATGGCAAAAAAAGTTGGAATTCTATTCGGTATGGAAGATACATTTCCTTGGGCGTTTATAGACAAGGTGAATGAATTAGGCGGAGGAGAAATCATCGCAGAACCCGTAAACATCGACAAGCTTGAGCAAGGTGCAGATTACGAGTATGCAGTCATTATCGACAGAATTTCGCAGGACGTTCCTTTCTATAGAGCTTATCTTAAAAATGCAGCATTAAACGGAACTTACGTTATCAACAACCCTTTTTGGTGGAGCGCAGACGAAAAGTTCTTCAACAATGCTTTAATGACAAAACTAGGAATCCCTCTTCCGAAAACGGTTTTGCTTCCTTCGCATGAAAGACCTACCGACACTTCAGAAACTTCTTTCAGAAATTTAAAATTCCCGCATGACTGGGATTACATTTTCGATTATGTGGGATTCCCGGCTTATATGAAACCTCACGATGGCGGCGGTTGGAAAAACGTTTATAGAGTAGAAAGTCCGGATGATCTTTGGAATAAATTAAGTGAAACAGGGCAATTGGTTATGATGGTTCAGGAAGAAATCGTGTTTGACGACTATTACAGAGTGTATTGTTTAGGTCAGAAATACGTTCATATCATGCCTTACGAACCGAGAAATGCGCACCACTTGAGATATGCAACAACACATCAGACACAAGGTGAAGAATTGGAAAAGCTATTAAAGACCATTCATGATTATACGATTAAAATGAATAAGGCGCTTGGTTACGATTTCAACACGGTTGAATTTGCCATAAGAGACGGAATTCCTTATGCGATCGACTTCTGTAATCCAGCTCCTGATGCAGACAGAAACTCTGTAGGTGAAGAAAATTTCGCTTGGATCGTAGAACATTCAGCAAAATTAGCAATTGAAAAAGCGAAGGAATATGTAAAAGGCAAACCAAATATCTCTTGGGGAACTTTTGTAAAAGATTCCGTAAAAAAATAAAAACATAGAAAAACATAAAAGCACAAAGAAAATGCATCAATTTACCATTGGAATCGAAGAAGAATATCA
>DKLU01000099.1:970-4016 GCA_002455915.1 Chryseobacterium sp. UBA6632 | reverse complement strand
GTGAAAAAGTTACTATTTGCAGTTTGCATATCGGCTTCAGCTTTAAGTTTTGCTCAGGATTATTCGGTGCCGGCAGCGAGCCCGCGTCAGAAGGTTGAGCAGCAGTTTTCAATGTCTAAAATCACGGTTGACTACGGAAGACCTGGGGTAAAAGGGCGTAAGATCTTCGGAGAATTGGTGCCTTACGGACAGGTTTGGAGAGCGGGAGCAAACTCATCTACAAAAATTACTTTCGGACAATCTGTTAATTTCGGCGGAAAAGTAGTTCCTGCAGGTACTTACGGATTATTCATCGTTCCGACTGAAAAAGAATGGAAGGTTATTTTAAATAAAGATTTCCAACAGTGGGGTGCTTATACTTACGATCCAAAACAGGATGTGGTAGATGTTACTGTTCCCGTGAATCCATTAACCGACAAACAGGAATGGTTTGAAATTACATTAAATCCAACAGGTGAAAACTCTGGAAATTTGGTGATCAAGTGGGATATGGCGCAGGCTGAGGTGGCTTTAAAACCATCAAGCCCGGATGCTGTAACTAAGATTGCCGATAAATTAAAGGAAATCAAAAAAATTGAATCAGACGCTGCAAAATCAAAAGGTTAAGCAATGAATTTTTCTATTCAAACGATTTTAGAAAACGAAAAATATCAATTAATCCCCTTACAGCAAGGGGATTTTGAGTCTTTATACGAAGTGGCTTCTGACCCTAAAGTCTGGGAGCAGCATCCGAATAAAGACCGATATCAAAGAGAGGTTTTTGAAAACTTTTTTAAAGGAGCCATTGAAAGTAAAGGAGCTTTTAAAATTGTTGAAAAATCGACTGGCGACGTTTTGGGAAGTACCCGTTTTTATGATTTTGATGAAGCTAAAAACAGCATTTTCATAGGATATACTTTCTACGGAACAAAATCTTGGGGAAAAGGGATCAATCCTCAGATTAAAAAACTGATGCTCGACTATATTTTCCAGTTTGTGGAGACTGTTCATTTTCATATCGGAAAAGAAAATTACCGCTCACAAACCGCTTTGGAAAGATTAGGCGGAAAGAAAATTGCGGAAGAAGAGGTTGCCTATTTCGGGGAGCCCTCAAGAACTAATTTTGTGTACGAAATTAAGAAAAACACTCATTAAAATTTAGTTTAAAAGTATCTCGCAGATGATGCTGATTTCGCAGATTTTAAATTAAAATTGATCAACTTTTAAGGCTTTTATAAGTGAAATGCCTTTGTGAAGCTCAAAAGAATTTACCAGTCGAAAAAACTTAGTGTACTTTGTGTTCAAAAATTAAAATAAATATGAAAAAATATAAAATCCAGACCTCGCCATTCGTCGTTCCGACGACCGATGGGAAATTAATTGAAGAGCATTGGGGAAATTCCACAGGAAATTCTAATGTTTCCATCGCTCACATGGTAGCACCTCCAGATTGGAGTGAACCGCACCAGACTCCCGAATTTGATGAATTTACTTTGATTATTTCAGGTAAAAAGCAGTTCGAAATTGATGGTGAATTGGTTACTTTAGAAAAAGGACAGAGTATTTTGATAGAAAAAGGAGCCAGAGTTCGTTACAGCAATCCGTTTTCAGAGCCTTGTGAATATATCGCGATTTGTCTTCCTGCGTTTTCGATGGAATTGGTGAATAGAGAACAAGAATAATTTTAAATATGGCGTTACAAATATGTCCCAAGTGTAAAGAGCAATCATTCACCTGGTTTATTAATGGAAAAACTTCTTTAACAAGCTGGAGTTGCTTTGAATGTGACTATGAAGCTAAGGAAAATGAAAATGATCAATGTATCTGTGAAAATTGTCATAAACCTACAAAAACGAAGTTGAAAGATAAAAAAGAAGAATATTGGTGGTGTTCTAATTGTAATGAAATCAGCTGAATAGAAATGTGATTTTGTTTTTTTAGTTAAGTTTTGTTTGTAAAAGCTTTTTCAAAGTTTTTTAATTGAATAATTTTTGTAAGTTCGCGCACTGAAATTATTAGGAATAAACTTTTAACTATGAAAAACAGACTATTGGTTGTAGCATTGCTTGGAATGGTGCTTTCTACAACTTCATGTGCTACTATGTTCACAGGAACAAGAGACAAAATCACTTTTAATTCTGTTCCGGAAGGAGCTAAGGTTCTTCACAAAGGCGTTGAAAAATGCACAACACCTTGTACAGTTCCTATCTCTAGAGGATTGGGGAAACAAATGATTACCATCGAAAAAGAAGGTTACAGTAGTGAAGAATTTAAATTAAAGAAAAATTTTAATCCTGTTACTTTACTAAATATCCTTCTAGGTGGCGCTATCGGAGTGGGAATTGATGCTGCTACAGGCTCATTAACAAAGTATTCTCCAAAAGCGTACAGTGTTACTTTAGAGGAAACAAAAACTGAAGAAAATAAATAAGTTATTTTAATTTTCTGAAAAAATATCAACGATCTGCCATATAATAAAGCAGATCGTTTTTTATTTTTAATATTAATTAGCGGGGAGTGTTTTGTATAAATATCTTTTCAGGATCAATATTGGGATATACGTAAACAAAATAGATAGTAAGCCTGCCAAAACTCCCACTAATAAAGCCATTGCAGTGGCATCGAGCTTATAGAATTCTGACAGAATGTATTGAGCAGATAATAAACTTACTAAAACCAACGAGCCCGTAATTAAACCATGCAAAATGCTCAGCTTGGTCATTAATTTTTTTAAATTAAGCTGATCGTCAACCTTAAATTCAATGGCTTCCTGTCCAGCGGCATCGGTTACCCTTTTCATGATGTCTATCGTGAGAACAACGGGCAAAAAAATTGCCATAGGCAGCGTCAACCTTGCTAAGCTTTGGGTACAGGCAAAGAAATGCGTGTAACCCAATTCATTAAAACTCGCATAAGCAATAATGAAATTAAAAAACACATTTGGAAGCACATAAATAATCATCCGCTTTCTGAGAAAGCGATTCAGCGTTGTTTTTTTGAGCGGTTTCGGTTGAGCCTTTTTTATTTTAAATTTCATGAAATCAACAGCTCAATAGCTTTATCTTTT
>DKLU01000099.1:425-766 GCA_002455915.1 Chryseobacterium sp. UBA6632 | reverse complement strand
GCTCAATAGCTTTATCTTTTATTTTTTTCGCTTCTTCTTTCGGAAGAAAATTTTCATTAGACATAAACGTAAAATCCATTTGTTGGTTGTAAGTGGTTGTCACCAATGTGTTAGAATTCAACCAAGGAAATGCAACTGTTGGACTGAAAATGGTGTCCAACGTAAAATTTTTATACTCACTCGGAATATCAATTTTGCCCATATTCGACAACGTAATATCGTGTCCGCCTTTGCTGGATTTTAATAATGAAATCATGCGATCAACCACAGGATGCATGTTTTCACCCATCCACAGTAATTCTCTGGCTTCCGTTTTTTTAATTTTTTCAACTAAATCTTTC
>DKLU01000099.1:0-241 GCA_002455915.1 Chryseobacterium sp. UBA6632 | reverse complement strand
TTTTTTCAACTAAATCTTTCTTGATCTGTTGTGCATTTTCAATTAAATTCTGCCCTTTTTTTATCGACAATTCAACCGTGGGTGCAAATGCAAAAATATGATCCTGCTTAATTTCCGGGATAAAATGACGAACATCGACCGGACTGATCACTTTTCCTTTGGCATTTTTCCCCTTAAATTCTTTGAAAGCCTGCATAAAAGCCGAACAAAGCAATGCATGAACAGAAATTCCGTTGGCTTT
>DKLU01000096.1:493-3886 GCA_002455915.1 Chryseobacterium sp. UBA6632 | reverse complement strand
TGTAATCTATTGATATTTCGAGGGTTGTTGAAAGTATTATTCAAGCCATATGAAAGAGATTTTCAAAAAAAAAGTTAAAAAGCAGATTATTATATTATTTTTATTTTAAATTAGGGTAATCAAAATATTTTTGAGGTTTAATTTGTATTTTTGCAAGGCTTTATTAAAGGCATTATATGATATTTAGTACAAAAAAAGAAAAGAAATATACTTTTGTTGAGGCGGGAGAAGGACATCCATTGGTGCTGCTGCACGGGTTAATGGGTGGTTTGAGTAATTTCGATAAGATGGTAGATTTTTTTTCAGACCGAGGTTTCAAAGTATATGTTCCTCAGTTGCCGATCTACGATTTGCCCGTACTCAATACGAATCTTACGACGATAGCGAAATATATTATCAAGTTTATAGAGAGCCACATCAACGGGCCGGTTACCATTGTAGGAAATTCTATGGGAGGTCATGTTGGGCTAATTTTAACATTGGCAAGACCTGATTTGGTTAAAAATTTGGTGCTTACAGGGAGTTCTGGTTTATACGAAAGAACTTTCGGAGATAGTTTTCCGAGAAAGAATGACCGTTCGTATATCAGAAAAAAGACGGAAGAGGTTTTTTATGATCCTGCGGTGGCGACTGAAGATTTGGTGGATGAAGTTTTCGGCGTGGTAAACGACAGAATGAAGGGAATTAAAACCGTCATGTTAGCCAGAAGCGCCATCAAACACAATATGCTGAATGATTTGCCTAAAATTACGACGCCGACGTGTCTGATTTGGGGAAAACAGGATAATGTAACACCTCCTGAGGTTGCGGAAGACATGCACAAATTTATTCCGAATTCGGATCTGTTCTGGATTGATAAATGCGGACATGCGGCGATGATGGAAAAACCAGATGAATTCAACGAAATTCTCTACAACTGGGTAAAAGATAAAGTTTAAAATTAAAATATAAATAACCATTAAGAGCTTTTCTTAATGGTTTATTTTTCTAAAAAATAGTCAAATGGTTATTAAAACAGCAACGTTTGTAAAGAGCAGCGGAAAATGGCAGGATTGCCCGGACCCAAATCTTCCGGAATATGCATTTATCGGAAGGTCTAATGTGGGAAAATCATCGCTGATCAATGCAATGATGAATCATAAAGATCTGGCCAAAACTTCCGGAACGCCTGGAAAAACTCAGCTTATTAATCATTTTTTAGTGAATGAGACCTGGTATCTTACCGATTTACCAGGATACGGATATGCAAAGGTTTCAAAATCTATCAGAAAAGATTTCGAAAAACTGATTACCAATTATATTCTGAACAGAAGAAATCTTGTGAATCTTTTTGTACTGGTAGATTCGAGACATAAGCCACAAACCATCGATCTGGAGTTTATCCAATGGTGTGGAGAAAGTGGAGTACCGTTTTCTATCGTGTTTACAAAGGCAGACAAGCTGAAACCCAATGTGGTGATTAAGAATGTTGAAGATTATAAAGCCGAACTTCATAAAACTTGGGAAGATCTTCCGGAATTGTATGTAACTTCTGCTGAGAAAAAAGAGGGAGGCGACAAAATTCTAGATTTTATTCAGAAAACAAATGAGTTTTTAATCAATAATAATGTAAGTTTCGATGATGAGTAATATTGTCTGGAAGATTAAGACTTTTGATGAATTTACCGTTCCTGAATTATACAATGTTTTAAAAGCGAGAATTGATGTTTTTGTGATCGAGCAAAATTGTCCTTACCCCGATTTGGATAATTATGATCAGAAAGCCATTCACATTTGGGCAGAAGAAGATGGTGAAGTTTTAGCGAATTGCAGAATTTTCGATAAAGGGATAAAGTATCCTGAGGCTTCAATCGGAAGAGTTTTAACAACAGAAAAAGCAAGGGGAAAAAAACTTGGAAAGCTTTTGATACAATATGCTGTTGAAACCATCGAAAACCGTTTTCATACTTCCGAAATCAGGATTTCTGCACAGGATTATTTACTTAAATTCTACTCAGATTTTGGGTTTGTAGATACAGGTAAGAAATATTTAGAAGACGACATTCCGCACACGGAAATGTTGAGAAAATAAAAAAACGCGAGGAGAAATCAGAAATCTTCGCGTTTTTTGGTAATGTATATGGAGTGTTTTTTTATGGTTTTTAGTTTTGATAATTATTAGTTGCAACCTGAACAATAAGCTCTTTCAACATATTCTTTACTATTTCCTGCGTAATAATAACAGCCGCCTCTTGGTCCGACATATAATTGATGTCCATTGTAAGTGCATCCTTTGCTGCTGCTTTTAGAATATGATTTTGATGATCTACTTTTCTTCGATTTCTTCGTTTTTTTCTTCGGGTTTTTTGTGGAATATTCTGTTGCTGAAGTTGTACTTTTTTCAGCCGCCGAAAAAGTAGTTGGTAATAATAATCCTAAACCTAAAAGGCTTGTAAATAGTAGTTTTTTCATGGTTATCTTTTTAATTATTAGTTTTTATCCTCGATGAATGATGGCTTCATTTAAAGCACTTACGATTTTCTGAATATATTTTTTATCTTTTGAAATGATACTGTTGGCTTCTCCTGCATTCGTACTAATTCTTACCGCATATTCGTTTTTGATTGCTGTGAACCACCAAATCCCTAATGCTATAATTATTAAGCCTATCCAAAATATATCTTTTGAGAAAAGTAAAAATAGACCAAAAACAATTGTAACAACAGCTTTGGTTTTGCTTTTAATGATTTCAAAAATATGTACAGAAGATATATTTCTCATCGCATAAGTTTTTGAATGAGTAACAAACCTAGACTGTGTTACTGTAACAGAACTATCTTGGTAAAACTGAACTTCATTTTGAAACTCCATAACTATTGTATTTTTCTAGAATATTTATGTTTCACATAGCTATTTATATATCCATTTAATCCACTCCCTGAGCGAGCTAAGTTTTTCATTGTTTCTATGTTAGATGCTCCTGCACTAGAATATGTATATTCGTAAATGCTTCCTGTAGTGAACTGAATAAGAATATAATTACTTCCTATTTGATAACCTGAAATTCCAGAATCGCCATTTCTATTTGAGTACGTTTCCATTTTATTTTTTTTATTTGGTTTAACATCACAAAAATATCACCCTTTAAAAAGTATTCCTTACGTGAAACCGTAAAAACAAAAAACCTTTCAAAAATATTGAAAGGTTGTATAGAAGTTTTTAAATTTCATGTTGGTTTTCGCAAAGGCACAAAGTTATTTACACAGTAGTACGCTTTAAGGCGCAAGGATTTTATCTGCGATAAAATTGATCATCAGTATTATAAAAGAAAATCTTGGATTTTTTTCCTTGTGTCTTAAAAACAGAAAACTTTTATTAAACCTTGCGCCTTTATGTTTTTCCAATAAACTTAAA
>DKLU01000096.1:0-299 GCA_002455915.1 Chryseobacterium sp. UBA6632 | reverse complement strand
GTTTTTCCAATAAACTTAAATAGGCTATAAGAATTTAAATAATCCCCAAATCTTTACAAAAAGCAACTAATTGCTCATTGCTTGTCACTTCCAGATCTTCTTTTAAACTGTTTAATCTTTTTTCAACGCTGCTCAAACTGTTTGGTTTAATGTTATTCGCTTTAAGGTAAACGGGAATATTTTTAAGCAAAACACCTTGCGAAAGGAGAGAAACCAAAGTAATATCATACTCTGTAAACTCGTAACTGTTGAGTTTTTTCACATCTTGTTTAAGATCAAGAGAAAGGTAAGTTTCATTT
>DKLU01000450.1 GCA_002455915.1 Chryseobacterium sp. UBA6632 | reverse complement strand
CTCTTCCGATCTTCTGAAGTCGTAGCCTTTACTCTTGGATCTTTTGCTCTATAGCCCTGCTGAGCCAAATAACTGATTTGCCCTGCAAAACTCCAACGTTTTACTTTTTGTAAATACCCTCCAGCAAAATAATAACGCTCAAGATTTAGTTTACCTCCTGCAGAATCTGCAGTAGTATAAGGAGCGATCCTGTCATAATCCAATGTTTCATTCCATTTTAAAGAATTTATTTTTAGGTTTTCATAGCTAGCAGCTCCCCAAACATATCGATTAGGCTTTAGCTTTTGAAAAGAGTGTGCTTTAACGGTTAATCCTTTGTCGCCATCTCCTAATTGCTGACGATACACTTTTTTATCGTTATTGTGATATCCCGCACTTAGCTCTGAAAAAGAAGAAGAACTATAACCCGACATAGATGCCGGATTATAGTAATATTGAGCTTTAAAATTTCTTTCTACATTATATTGATTATTAATAGCTTTAAAAAGATTTAAACTATCCTGAGCTTTTAATGATAAAGAAAAAAAGCCAGATAATAATAAATAGAAAGATGTTTTTGTATGTAGCATAATTTATTTAAAATAATATCAAAGAGATATTTATTCGTGAGAAATACCATTTTTTAAACTTGGTTCAGAATCCTTCACAAAATCATTTGTAGAGTTGTTGGTATCCATATAAAGGTTTTTATTGCCAATCATTTTACCTACAATTTTACGTCTTACCGATTTGCCAAAACGATTCGGATCGCTGTCTATAGAACCTGCTGATGTCCATCCTGTATCAATACCAGAAGCTGTTAATGTATGAACAAACTTGGTAGGGATACTGTTGTTTTGTCCATCAATGATCCATGAAGTTGGGATTGAGTAAACAGATCTTGCGGTAACATTTCCGGCGCTGTTGATATAAGTATAATCATATTTTCTGTTGGCCTTGAAGGTATCTGTAGTTTCTCCTGCCGGGAAACGGGCAATTACATAACTTTCAAAACCTCTGTTGTGCATAATGAACATATTGGCTGCCGTGGTAAATACAAGCTCAGCATTAGGAACATCCGGATTATCCACTTGTCCTAACGAAGGTGCTGTGGAAGGAAATTCGAAATCTGCTTTACTTAGGTCATACGCTGTGCTTGTTTGTGCTTGGTGATTGATTGCATTATCAGCAACAACGATGAAGTCGCCGGGTTGTACAGGATATTGAGTTCCTGATCCAGGTAAAACAAGAACACCTTTTACTGGAAAATACTGATTTATATCATAGGGTGTTGGGTTTTTATCGTCTGTAGTAAGGAATTCAGACTGGCCGATAATTAATTTATCCGCATATAATACTTTATCTGTATTATTTACGATTTTAAAATAACGACTAGAGTTGTAATTTTTATTGTCTGCCGTTTTAATTCCTGTAAAAAAGACCTCTTCGATAATAAAATCTTCATGAAATGTTTTGAAAAATAAAGGAATAGTAGCATTGGTAGCCAGTGTGGTAATGTCTACAGCACCTGTACCTGCTGCGGAAGTTGTTTCGAAAGCAGTAGTTATTACCTGTCCGTTTACGGTAATTTTATAAGAACCATAAGGAACGCCTATTGATACAGAACTTGCTTTTTGAGAAGTTTGCTTGATAACAGCTCCTGTATTTACTTCTACCAGTTCAATATCTAAATTTTCATACGAAGAAATATTTTCACCTGTAAAAGATAAAGTTAATACTCCGCTTTGGCTAGCTTCCGTCCCGAAATCATCATTAGAGCAAGATGTTACTGTAAACGTGGTTGCTCCCATCATTGCTACTAAACTTAATAGTAAAACTCTTTTTTTCATGTTATTTCCTTGTTGTTATATATTATTAAAAATTGTAGTTTAATTCCATTCCGAAATAAGGCGTATTCTGCCTTTTTCTGTAAACCGTTACATTATTGAAAGTATAAGGAGCACTGTAATTAAACAGTCTGTTCACAAATAATGAGGTACGAATGGCTTTATAAATTCTCTTTGTTACCTTTAAATTTCCGTTTATGGTAAATGTGTAAAGAGTAGGTAAATTATCACTTACAGAAACATTTCTCACCAGCCATTGTTTATAAGTGTCTGTTCTGTCTGCATCTGTAAAAGGGTGAATGATGCCATCCATCCCATAATAAGAGATCGGCTCTGCAATTCTTTGATCATTTTTTCGATGATCATAAAAACTTCCCTGAAATGAAGCGGATACAATAAGATCTAATGCCGGCAAATAAGTATCTACAAGAAGATTGTAGTTCATATTTGAATTTACATATCCATAATCATTTTTGTAAATTCCATAATATGGGAATGATCCTGAACCTACAGAAATTTGAGGTTGATATGCAAATGGAACAGAGTTTCTATACTGTGTTTTGAACCAAGCACCCGTGAATGTAAACCTTGTGTTGATTGATTTTATTCTTGGTGATGTGTATCCAAACTCCACACCTTGCTTTAAAGTAGCGCTTCCGTTTTCAGTTAAATCATATTCCCCAAAGTAGCTCATTTGTGTAAAAGGAACATTCGTAAGATCTGGCCCATTAGCCGTCCACTGTGTTAGATCTACTTTTGTGGCATCATATTGCTTGTAATTATGAACTACAGTTTGTGCCATAGTACGGAAGCCGTTATCCATATTTTCTTTAAAATAAGTAATGAAAATGCCGTTGTTACGATAATTCAGATCTAAACGAATTTCTTTTTTGATGCTTTTTGCTGCCTGAATCTCTTGGTTTACACGAGATTGAACATAAGTCATGAAGTTTACGTATCGATACTGAGAATCATTATTATAATAATTGAGCTGTGTATAATCCCAATATTTATTATTCGGATAAAGCATCAATAGAATTGGTTGCTTATAAAACTGTCCGTAGCCTAATGTGATATCTGTTTTCAAAGGATGATTATTGATCATCAGGTGAGGTAAACTATACTGGAAGTTTAATCTAGGCTCAGTAAATACTTTGGAACTTATCGCATATGATTTATCTATTCCCAGTTTTTTTGAAAATCTAAAACCTGCATATAATGTAAATTTATGCTGATCAATCGAATAGCCCATTTGATCTCCCACAAATGCGGCTATAAAATTTGAGGCCGGGATGTCACTAAATGCTCTGGGTCTTGTTAAAACACTACTTATCGTTGGAGGAGTTTTCATGTCGAAAACCTGCCCGTCACCATTATTTTTTGAGTATCTCCAGTCCACACCAGCTTCGTAATTGTGGGTAATTCCGAATGTCTTTTTTGTACCATCGATTTTAAAAAGGGCATTAATATCTAATGGTTTACCCTCGGTTGAAAAATCTGAGATATAACGAAGCTGGGGGAAATATCCCGCATTTTCGCCCTGTTCTTGAGCTAAAGAAAAAGAACGTGGACCCGATAACTGAATCAGTTTCGTTTGTTCAATTTTTTCAAAACCAGCTCGAATAGATGTGTTTAATGTTACTTTATTAATGAATGAAGTTTTACCTAAATAATAAGTAAAGTTATTGGAAAAGCTTATCTTTTTATTATTAGATTCATAGGTATCGATATTAGCAGTTCCATTATCGGGGTCTACTTTTTTCTTGTCAATATTGATTGAAAAGTCAATATTTGATCTCCATTCTAATGTTTTAGACCAAAGCGTTGATATTTTTTTAGAACGAAGAGATGCGGTAATACGCTGATAATTTTCAAAATCATCCGTGGGTGTGGCTTTAGAATCTAAGAAATCGGCACTGGCACTTATTTGCCATTTGTCGTTAATCTTAAAACCTTTTCCTACATAATATTGTTTACTAAAACCATCTGCTTTGAATCTTGCTTGGAGAGGAGACTGCCCGATTTTACGTTCAATTTTTATCAATCCCGAAGTAAGATCTCCATATGACGCAGAAGGAATACCTCGAATAATCTCTACCTTTTCAATATCATTGGTAGAAATTGTTCTCATATCTACACCTGAAGTTGCGGTTTCTCTTCTTTTAACTCCATCCAAAAATTGTGCATTATCTGCAGAAATTTGCATGTCAGCATTAGAGTTAATGATATTGTCATCTATCATAAATTGGGTTCCCAATGCTGAAGTATTGTATTTATCTCCTGTATAGCCACCTGTATTTTCTCGAAGTTCAACCTTATTGGCTAAACTTAAAACAGGGGTCTTTGCTAATCCACCAGGTAAAAGTTCCATTAAGTCTGTAAAGCTGGAAGGCTGCAAATGTTGCATCGCTTCTCTGTCTATCACCGATTTTGTGGTTAAACCTTTTCCTTCTTTTGAAAAAATTACCACTTCTTCCAATTTATCAATCGGCTGCAGACGGAATGTAAAAACCTGCTGATTTGTGGAGTTAAAATTGATCTCTCTTTCCTGATAATTCGTATGAATTATTTTGATACGGTGTTTTCCCGAAGGCAGAGAAATGGTAATATTACCATTATTATCAGTCGTTAAAGTAGAGTTATCTATAATTACAGTAGCACCTTCAAGCGCTTTATTGTTTTCGTCCTGAACGGTAATGTTCAGTTGCGATCTGTCTTCCTGAGCGTAAGCAAGTTGAGTTCCTCCCAACAATAAAACAGCAACTGATAAGTGTTTGATCATTCTTCTTTGTTCTAAATAAAAGCACTGCAAAAGTATAATTTTATTTAGAATAAATCAAAATAGTTGATAAAAATCAGAAAATACTTTGTGAAAAATTTACATAATACCTCTTAAAAATTATATAATATTCACCTCTCTTTCCAGCTCTATACCGTACTTTTCTTTTACGGAATTAATGATTTCAGTTGAAAAATCGAAAATTTCTTTTCCGGTGGCATTTCCGGTTGCGTTGATGATAACCAATGCCTGTAATTTATGAGAAGCTACGTTTCCGATTTGTTTACCTTTCCAACCCGATTGCTCGATGAGCCAGCCAGCAGGAACTTTTACGAAATCTCCATTCGGATAACCTTGAATGGTTGGGAATTTTTCTCGTAATTCTTCAAATTGACTTAAAGGAATTGTCGGATTTTTAAAGAAACTTCCTGCATTTCCAATTTCTTTTGGATCAGGAAGTTTGCTTTGTCTGATATTAATCACTGCTTTCGAAACATCCTGAATCGTCGGATTTTCAATTCCTAAATTTTCCAATTCAGATTTTATAGCACCATATTCGGTTTTGATATGATGATGTTCGGTGGTTAATTTAAAAGTAACTTCCAAAATCACATATCGCCCTTTTCCTTCTTGTTTGAAAATAGAATCTCTGTATCCGAATTTACATTCTTCAAGATTAAAATTTTTAACTTCAAGATTTTCAAGATCAAATACTTTGCAGCTAACAAAAACATCTTTAATTTCCGTTCCGTAAGCGCCAATATTTTGCATTGGCGAAGTCCCTACATTTCCGGGAATTAGAGAAAGGTTTTCCAATCCGCCGTAGTTTTTACTTAAACAGAATAGAACAAATTCATGCCAGTTTTCACCTGCTTTTGCAGTCAGCCAAACTTTGTTTTCACCGATAAACTCTTCAGTAATACCTTTTAAATTCAATTTAATAGCAAGTCCGTCAAAATTTTGAGTTAACAAAATATTACTTCCGCCGCCTAAAAATAGAAGAGGAAGATTTTGAGTTTTAGAGAAGTTAATTGCTTCTTTCAACTCATCTATATTTTGAACTTCGATGAAATATTTTGCATACGCTTCCACACCAAAAGTGTTGAAAGGCTGAAGTGAAAAATTTTCTTGCATTGTTGTTATTTGTATTCTTTTGGAAGAATTTTATCTAGTTGAGATTTAAATTTTTCAAATTGCTTGTAATGAATGCTGTCATTATAAGAATTTACATAAACATGGGATTTTTTGGAAGTTTTAATCTGGAAAGTTTCATCCATTCCATCTTGTGCCTGTATGCTTTCAGAACTTTTTATTTTGTCTAAAGTAGCGGTGTCAAAAGATGAGGTTAGATTTTTCCAGTCTTCATTGTTGATATTTGAAGCCCATTGTTGATGTTTATGTGTGGCTGTGCTGCCTTGTTCTAATTTAATTGAATCTTTTGTAATTTTTACGGTTTTGTAATTTCCGCCTTTTCCGCCAACTTTTGAAAAACCTATAAAAATAATTTCATTGGAAACGCATGCTTTTACAGGTATTTCTTTCTTTTGCTCGCAGGAAAAAAATATCAGCAATAAAAATGTCGGAAAAAGATTTTTCAAACTGAGATTTTTTATTGCTGACATGTATATTTTAAATTAAAGGTTGAATTCTAATTTATATTGCTTTAAAGCATCTTTCAAAATCGCAACGCTTCTTCTTAAATCTTCTTCTTTAAGAACATATGCAATTCTTACTTGTTTTTTACCTAATTCAGGATCGCTGTAAAATCCTCCTGCAGGAGCAACCATAATGGTTTCATTATTATTGGTGTAGCTTTCCAACAACCATTGTGCAAATTTTTCAGTATCATCTACCGGAAGTTCGGCAACACAATAGAAAGCGCCTTTTGGTTTAGGGCAAATAACGCCTGGAATGGCATTTAATTCATCCACCAAAACATTTCTTCTGTGTGTGTATTCTTCCCTTACGGCTCTGATGTAAGTTCCGTCATTCTGGTGAGCTGCCGTTGCTGCAATTTGTCCTAAAAGTACCGGACTTAATCTTGCCTGAGCAAAAAGCATTGCCGCATCGTGGATTTTTTTAGAACGAGTGATTAAACATCCGATTCTTACGCCACACATAGAGTAACGTTTTGATTCTGAATCGATAATGATGCAGTTTTCGCTTAGTTCAGGGAATGCAAGCATAGAAATTTGCTGTTTCCCATCATATACATATTCTCTGTACACTTCATCAGAAATAACTACGATATCATATTTTAAAGCAATTTCTGCTAATTTCTGAAGCTCTTCACGTGTGTAAAGATATCCTGTTGGGTTTCCTGGATTACAAATTACAATTGCTCTTGTTTTTGCAGTAATTTTTTTCTCAAATTCTTCAATCGGAGGAAGGGCAAAACCTGTTTCAATCGTAGAAGGAACGGCTACAACGTTTACATTAAAAGTACTTGTAAATCCGTTATAATTAGCATAATAAGGTTCAGGAATAATTACTTCATCACCATCATCACATAAAGTAGAAATGGCGAAGTTCAACGCTTCAGAACCGCCATTGGTTACGATGAAATTGTCAGGTGTAAGATCTGTAAAATCTAATGAATGATAATATTCTGTAAGTGCTTTTCTGTATTCTATATTTCCTTCAGAAAGAGCGTATTCCAATACTTTTAAATCAATATTTTTTAAAGCATTAAGTGCCGTTTCCGGAGTTTCAATATCTGGTTGCCCGATATTAAGGTGATATACTTTCATTCCTTTTTGCTTTGCTTTGATAGCGAAAGGAACCAGTTTTCTTACCGGCGATGGCGGCATGTGTTGTGCTCTGTTTGAAATATTCGGCATTGTTCAAAAATTTGTATGACAAAAATAAGATTTAATTTCTCAATAAGAAAATATTAGATTGATGATAGAATATTGTAAAGATGATTGGTGAAATATTTATTTTGGCTTTAATTTTTATTAATTAATGTTAATTGATACCATTTTACCATTCGTTAATTCTTTAATTTTTAATGTAAAATTTGAATCATTTTTAATTTTGTTTATTGAATTTTTAATAAAAATATTTTTGTATTGTTTTTTTACTAAATTTACCTCAATAATATTAAGTAATATGAAATTAAATCTATTTTTTGGAGTTGCTAATATTGCGGCTCTTTTTTGTGCATCAATTCTTTCGGCACAAAACTTTCAAACCATGCCTGTACAATCTGGTTATACTGCAGATGTAATTGCAAATGGTGTAGGTTCATCTTCTATTAGTACATCTACGGATGTTGACGGTGTTTCTTTTGCTTTTGTGGCGAGAGGTTTTCAGGCTACGGCAACTAATACGCCTATTACGTATGGTATTCCTTCGGATGGTCTCATTAATTCTGTTGTAGCAACTACGCCGGGCTTGAGTTTTCAATTAGCCGATCTGAGTGCGAATAATTCCTTAAGACTATCTACCATAGGGCAATCAGGAACATTGAATTTTACAACACCAAAACCTGCTTTTAAGCTATATATGCTTTCTACAAGTGGTAGTGGAGCGTCAAGTGTGGATATTGTGGTGAATTTTACAGATGGAACTTCACAAACATTTTCTAATCAGGCAGTATCTGATTGGTATTATGGTGCCAACTTTGCTATTCAGGGAATTGGAAGGATTAATAGAGGAAATGATGTGTTGGAATCCAGCACAACCGACCCTAGGTTATATCAGGCTGTATTAAATATTGATGCTGCAAATCAAACAAAACCTATTCAAAATGTTACTATTACTAAAGTTGGGACTGGAACAGGAATTTCAAACATTTTTGCTTTCTCAGCCGATGTATATTCAGATTGCGTAGCGCCAACGTTACAACCTGTAGCTTCTATTACCTCTAGTTCTGCTCAGGTTTCGTGGACGGCTAATTCAGCAACAGCAGTAAGTTATGATATTTATTACAGTACAACCAATACGGCTCCGGCAATGGGCGCGGCAGCTACTATTTCAGGAGTTGTGGGTACTTCAAGAGTTTTAGATAATTTAAATGCTAATACAAACTATTATTATTGGGTAAGAAGTAATTGCAGCCCGGGAACAAGCCAAAGTTCTTGGTCTTTTTCAGGAACCTTCAAAACTGCTTGTGGAGCAGTATCTTCATTATTTGAAAATTTTGAATCATATAATACAGGATCCATAGTTCCTACTTGTTGGAATAGAATAGCTGGAACAGGTTCTCAGACCATTACAGCTACAAGCCCGGCATCTGGTATTAGAAATATTTATCAATACACCTTAGCTTCGGCTACTCCAACATATGTTGTGCTTCCTGAATTTAGTAATATTAGCTCAGGTGGAAATCAGTTAAGATTTAAAGCAAGAGTAAGCAGCGGAGCTCCGGGATCACTTATTGTAGGATATGTAACAAATGCTACAGATGCTAGTACATTCGTTGCCTTGCAAACTTTATCTATTGCTAATACATCTTATGCGTCCAATTCAGAATATACAGTGCAAGTTCCTTCATCTGTTCCTTTTGGTGCAAGATTGGCAATCAGAAGTGCCAACGATGGTAAATCTTATTATTGGGATGATATCTATTGGGAAGCTTCTCAGCTGGCAACGTCTGAAGTAAATGCGAATAAGAAAAATTTGGCAATTCACCCAAATCCGTTCAAAGATGTGTTGTACATTTCTGAAATTGATAAAGTGACTTCAGTTACCATTAATGATGTAACAGGAAGAACGGTAAGAACAATTGATAATCCTTCAAAAGAAATTGATTTAAGATTCTTAAATTCAGGATTGTATTTAGTAACCTTGAAATTCAAAGACGGGTCTCAATTGACGACAAAAGCAATTAAACAATAATTTTTAGTTTTATATAAACTTCTATCAGAACAGTTACATGCAATTTGTAACTGTTTTTTTATTTAAATCGAATATTTTGAATCATTATTAATGATAAATTTTGTTATTTTGAAAAGTTTAAAATTCATTTAAAATGCAAATTCCGGCAACATCAGTAGAAGATTATATTTCCAAGATTCCTGAGGAAAGACAGGAAGTTTTTGGGAAATTTTTCAACACGATTAATGATAATTTACCGAAAGGGTTTCAGGAAAATATCAGCTATGGGATGATTGGCTGGGCGGTTCCGTTGGAGGTTTATCCTGCAGGTTATCATTGTACGCCGGGTTCACCGCTTCCTTTTATGGCGCTGGCTTCTCAGAAAAATTTCATTGCGTTTTATCACATGGGAATGTATGCAAAACCCGATCTGCTGGATTGGTTTGTAGCTGAATTCCCCAAATATTCCAAAAGAAAATTAGATATGGGAAAATCTTGTGTTCGATTCAAAAAAATGGATGATATTCCTTTTGAATTAATTGCGGAAGTGTGTAAAAGAATGACTATTGAAGATTGGATTAAATGTTATGAAAGTACTATTAAAAAGTAAAATATTTCTGATTTTATCAACTATCTCTTGCCTTTTTCTTTTCGGATGTAAAGCGAATGTATATTCAGATTTGAAAAACGGAGATTTATTATTTGTCACCGCCAAAGAAAGCGGACTTTCGGGAGCTATCAATAATGTAACCCACAAGCAGAAAAATGCTTCCTTCGATCATATCGGGATTTTAGAAAAAAATAAAAATGATATTTTCGTTCTTCATGCAGCTCCAAAAGGAGGTTCTCAGAAACAAAATCTAAAAGATTTTCTGAAAGATCAAGCCGATGACGGACAACGAGTAGTTATTTATCGTTTGAAACCGGAATATCAAAAGACAATTCCTCAAGCCATTCAAAAAGCGGAAACAATGTTGGGGAAACCTTACAATTTCAATTACATTTTGGATGAAAATTCCTATTACTGCTCAGATTATATTGAAAGGGCTTTTCGGCAAGATCATATTTTTAAATTGGAACCAATGACGTTCGTTGATCCAAAAACCGGAAAAACAAACGAATTTTGGGAGGAATTTTACCACAAAAAAAATCTTAAAGTGCCTGAAGGTGAGTTAGGTTGCAATCCAAACGGTTTGGCAGCTTCCGATAAATTAAATAGAATAAAAGAGTTATAAAAACGAAGAGAGGTTGATAAACTTCTCTTTTTTTTATGTTAAAATTAAAAATTATTAGTCTACTAATTTGGTAGACTAATAATTTTTTATATTTTTGTCAAAGATTTGAGACTTAGTAATACTTAAATCAACGATGTTTAACCAAAAAATAATGTTTAGTTATGATTACACCTAATCCAAACCTGCAGTATTTACAAACGAAAGTAAACCTGCCGAAAAAAGAATTGATCTTGGAAATAGAGTTGAATGGGAAGATGAAATTCGAACATTTGATGAATACTATTTACAATAAATTCGGGATATGTCACAGAGTGTTGTCGGCTAATGTGGAATATGTAAACGGAAATAGTTTTGGTTCGGTACAGTTATATATTAATGTAAACTCAGATGATTTTCAAAAATTAGAATATTATCTGGAAAACAATAAACTTTTGAGTACTACGGTAGAATATCTTTGCCGAAAGTACTCTTAAGCGAGATTCATATAGTTTTAATTACGAAAAGGATGTTCATTTTGAGCATCCTTTTGTTTGTGTTATAGAAAAAAGACTTATTTTTAAGTAACATTAAAAAATTTAAAACTATGATGATTTTAATTATTGTAATCGCTTTGGTTGTCATTTTTCTTCTTTACGGAGTTTCGGTGTACAACAAATTGGTAAGACTCAGAAACCTTGTTCAGGAAGGCTGGAGCAGTATTGATGTGATGTTGAAAAAACGTCACGACCTTATTCCCAACTTGGTAGAAACTGTAAAAGGGTATGCTACTCACGAAAAAGAAACGTTGGAAAATGTGACCAGAGCAAGAAATCTGGCGTTAGGTGCTAATTCTGTGGAAGCAAAAGAAGCGGCAGAAAAAAATCTGAATCAGGCAATGATGAATTTATTCGCGGTTGCCGAACAATATCCTGATTTGAAAGCAAATACTAATTTCCAGCAATTACAGGCCGAACTTACTTCCATCGAAAACGATATCGAAAAATCAAGAAGATATTATAACGGAACCGTTCGTGAAAACAATACAGCGGTTGAATCTTTCCCAAGCAATATTATCGCCAATATGTATAAGTTTGAAAAATCTCCTTTCTTCGAACTTCAAAATGTTGCTGAAAGAGAAGTTCCAATGGTAAAATTTTAAGCAATGAAGAAATTTTTATTGCTTTTTTACCTTTCATTTTTTGCATTTACCTTTGCCCAGCAGCATATTGAAGATGATCTAAATTCTTCTGAAGCGGTAAGTGTGGATTATGAAAAGGAAAGAATAACTTCGTTTCATTCTGATATTGATGTTAATAAAAATTCAGGGCTTACAATTACTGAAAAAATTAATGTTTACAGTACCGGAAATGAAATTAAAAGAGGAATTTTCCGCACATTGCCTTTAAGCAGAAATCTGAATAATAAGAAGCAAAAAGTTACCTACGATATTATTTCTATCACAAAAAATGGTGAAACAGAAAATTATCATACAGAAACCAATGGTGATAATCTTGAAATATATGTTGGAAATAAAGATGTGATTCTTGAGGTTGGAAACTACGCTTATGAAATAAAGTATGAAACGAAAAACCAGATCGGCTTTTTCAATAACTATGATGAACTCTATTGGAATGTCAACGGAAATGCCTGGAATTTTGATGTTGATACCATTTCAGCAAAAGTAAATCTTCCGGCGGGTGCTAGTATTTTGCAGAACTCTTGTTATACGGGAGCTTCGGGAAGCAATTCTCAAAACTGTAATGCAAAAGTTTTGTCGGATACTTCAATAGAATGGGGCGCTTCAAAATTATATCCTTCGGAAGGACTGACTATTGCTGTCGGATTCAAAAAAGGAATAATGGTTCCGCCACCACCACCCGGATTTTTAGAACAATACGGACTTTTATCAGTTTTTGCGATTCTATTATTTGGATTGTTTGCTTATTTTTTCAGAACATGGCAAAAATATGGCGTAGATCCAGCGACGCCAACGGTTTTTCCACAATTTAATGCTCCGGATAATCTTTCTCCGGGTTCCATGGGATATATTCAGCATGAAAGTTTCAGAAATAATTTTTTAACTGCGGCTTTGGTAAATCTTGCCGTAAAAGGATATATTAAAATTATCGAAAGCGAAAGTTCAGGAGTTTTCGGGGTTTTTAAAAGTAAAGTTTTTACAATTCAGAAGCTGAAAGAACCCGATCAGAGTTTACCTGTGGAAGAAATTGGTTTGATGAACAGTTTATTTATAAACGCGCAATCTTCTATTAAATTTGACGGGAATTATAATTCTAAAGTAGAAAATGCAGTGAATAGTTTTCGCTCATCTTTATCTTTTCAACATGATAAGCTTTTGAATGACGGAAACAACAGAAAAAAATTACTGTTGCCATTTTTCCTGATCTCAATTATTTACGTTATAGGATTATTTGTAAGTCTCTCGATATCTTCAGATCCTATGTTTCTGGTAGCGGGAGGAGTATTTTATGTCGTTTTACTCATCGCATTCATCATCTTCACCTTTATTATCAGAAAAATGTTTTGGTGGATATTTGCTCCTTTGCCAATTTTCATGGCCATCGGGTTGGGAGGTTTTTCTGCCGTAAACTATGGAAATTACGAGAATAATAATTTTATTTTCTGTTATGTTTTTCTTGCGATTGCATTTATGTCTTTAATTATTTTTCAATATTTAGTTAAAAGACCAAGCGAAGAAAAGTTGAGAAAAAAATCACTGATTGACGGATTTAAAATGTACATGGGCGCTGCCGAAAATGAACAGTTGAAATTTCACAATCCTCCTCAAATTACGCCACAGGTTTTTGAAACCTTATTGCCTTACGCCATGATTTTGGGGGTTGATGATATTTGGGGAAAGAAATTTGAACAAATCATGAGCAGAATGTCTACAGACTACAATAATACGTGGTATGCTGGTTCTACATTGAATCAATATGCTTTTGCCAGTGCATTAAATTCAAGCCTTACAAACTCTATTCAGTCTACTTCTACACAACCATCATCTTCAAATTCCAGTAGCAGCAGCTCTGGTTCAGGAGGTGGCGGATTCTCCGGAGGCGGTGGCGGAGGCGGTGGAGGCGGAGGCTGGTAAGCCTTTGAATGTAAAAAGTGAAAAGGAAAAAGAGCCAAGTGATAAATAGCATCCAAATCAAGCTAGATCAATCAATTTGTTGATTTCTCCTCTTTTGTCTTTTTAATAATAGCGGTATTTAAATTAAGCTTTACATTAATAAAAGTAAAAAGCGTTCAAAATTAATTGAACGCTTTTTCTATTTTGAGATTTAGATAAAACTAATTTCTAGCTTTTACTATCTAATTTCTTTATTAAATTCTTTCAATATCAGCACCAATAGCTTTCAGTCTGCCATCGATATTTTCATATCCTCTGTCAATCTGTTCGATATTGTGGATGATCGATTTTCCTTCTGCAGAAAGCGCCGCGATAAGAAGTGCGTTACCTGCTCTGATATCCGGAGAAACCATCGTTGTTCCTCTTAAAGGAGTTTCCTGATTTAATCCGATTACAGTTGCTCTGTGCGGATCACAAAGAATAATTTGCGCTCCCATATCGATCAATTTATCCACAAAGAATAATCTTGATTCAAACATTTTCTGGTGGATCAAAAGACTTCCTTTGGCCTGAGTTGCCACAACCAAAATGATTGATAACAAATCCGGAGTAAATCCTGGCCAAGGTGCATCAGAGATCGTTAAGATAGAACCATCAATAAATTTCTGAATTGTATAATTTTCCTGAGCCGGAATGAAAATATCGTCATTGCTTTGCTCAAGCTGAATTCCTAATTTTCTGAATGTATTGGGAATTACGCCAAGTTGGTTCCAGTTTACATTTTTAATGGTAATTTCAGATTTTGTCATGGCTGCAAGACCAATCCAAGACCCGATTTCTACCATATCCGGAAGCATTGTGTGTTCAGTTCCGTGAAGATATTCAACTCCTTCAATCGTTAATAAATTAGAACCGATTCCTGAAATATTGGCTCCCATTCTGTTCAAGATTTTACAAAGTTGCTGAAGGTAAGGCTCGCATGCAGCGTTGTAAATTCTTGTTTTTCCTTTTGCTAAAACTGCAGCCATTACAATGTTTGCAGTTCCTGTTACAGAAGCTTCTTCCAAAAGGATAAATTTACCGTTAAGTTCTTTAGCCTTTAATGAATAAAAGAATTCCTGCTCGTCATAATGAAATTCTGCACCAAGTTCCACAAGTCCTTGAAAGTGAGTGTCTAATCTTCTTCTTCCGATTTTATCACCACCAGGAGTTGGCATATATGCTTCACCATATCTTGCCAACATTGGCCCCATCAACATGATTGAACCTCTTAATTTAGCACCGTCTTTTTTAAACTCGCTGGATTTTATATAATCAAAATTAACTTTATCAGCCTGGAAAGTATAATCTCCCTGTCCGTTTTTAGTCACTTTTACCCCGAAGTCACCCAAGATTTCAATCAGTCTGTTTACATCATGAATATCCGGAATATTTTTAATTCTAACTTCTTGGTCAGTTAATAAAACCGCACAAAGAATTTGTAGAGCTTCATTTTTTGCTCCTTGTGGAGTGATTTCACCATGCAATCTTTTTCCTCCTCTTATCTGAAATGTACCACTCATTTACTTTCTGTTTTTATGATTATTGTTGTTATTGTTATGCCTTCTCTGCTTGTTATTATTGTTATTTTGGTTTCGGTTGTTGTTATTTCGGTTGTTGTTATTATTATTCCTGTTATTGTTGCTTGTGTAGTAAATTTTACTCTTTTCAAGCGTGTCAATTCCGGTAAGATCCAACCTGTTTTCCGAAAGCTCTTTCAAATGACGGAAAATCACATCATCCGTTACGTGTTCCTTATTATATACATTGTAAGATTTCTTCATATTGTTAGCAATTACCTCGATCAGGGCTTCTTTTTCGTCACCTTGTTCCAGTTCAATTGCTTTTTCTATGAGTTGAAGAATACTTTTTCCGTAAAATTTAAAATCTCCCTGAAGTTTAGGATATTCCATTGTTTTTGGTCTCTCTGCCAGTTGCTCTCTGGTAGGGAAAGGATAAGGCGAATCTACATCCAAATCATAATTCGCTAAAATGAATAAATGATCCCAAAGTTTATGTTTATAATTTTCTTCATCACGAAGCTGAGGGTTTCTCTGACCCATAAAATCAATGATTGC
>DKLU01000457.1 GCA_002455915.1 Chryseobacterium sp. UBA6632 | reverse complement strand
GATCTCAAACGTAAACCTTCACAAACACTCATAAATAGAGGCTTATCAGCAATAATTTCCGCTATTTACAACTTTATGGAATTAACAAAACAAATATAAATCTATTATTTAGTTAATAATGTGGATTAATAAGAAACTTATCCATAATTTATATACTTTTTGATAATTTCAGCAGTAAAAATTGGGCTTTAGGTGATTAACAATTGTTTATTACTTTATAATTAATTGTTTATCAGTATCATATAAAGTTTACAATTGTATTTAACGTTTGTTTACATTTGTTTATTATTACGATTTGCATTTGTAAATTATATTATTTACATTTGTAACAAGATTTAAAACCTATCAAGATGAGTCTAAACGAGAGAATTTCAAAAGTAATAGAGTATTCTAACCTCACCCCTTCTGAATTTGCAGATGAGATTGATGTACAACGATCTTCTATTTCTCATATTACATCTGGAAGAAATAAACCGTCTTTGGAGTTTATTATTAAAATAAAATCTCGTTTTCCTGAGTTACTTTGGGATTGGCTTGTTACTGGCGAAGGCGAAATGTTGAAATCTGAATTACCGGAAACGACTCCGATAAAAGAAGAGATTGAAGAAATTTCGGAAACAGAAAAAACGAAGACCACCTCTCTACCCGACCTTTTTACGATGATGAATAATGATCTTGATTTTGGAGCGGAACAACCCAAAATTGAGGCTCCAAAATCGACTGCTGGAGAATCGTTTATACCGCATCAAACTACAGCGCAGGAAAAAATATCGGATTCTCAGCGATTAGAAAAATCGAATAATGAAATTATTAGCCAAGCCATTGGAAATCAGCAAAATAAGATAAAACGTATCGTACTCTTTTACGAAAACGGAAAATTCGAGAGTTTTGAGCCATAAAAAACCTGATCAAGGAAAATGATCAGGTCAAAAAAATATTTGAGAAGAAAACTAAAGCTATTGCTTTATTATTTTCAGCTATTTAATATAAAATGAATATTCATTCTATTTGCTTTCATGGTATACAACTAAATTACAAAATTAACATTAATTATGCAATAGAAATTTCACTTTAGTGATATATGATTAACATAATTAATAATTTAAATAAATATTATCAATATCATGTGATTTATTAGGGCTATAACATGAAAAAAGCCTTACAAAATTGTAAGGCTCTCCATATTTTTAAGAAAAAAAAACTATCTGTTTGATTTTCTTCTTTCCAATTCTTTTTTAATTAATCCTAATTCTCTACCCGTTTGCCCCGCCACAGAAGTATTTTCCTGCGCTCTTCTCGTAAGATAAGGAACAACATCTTTTACCGGCCCATAAGGAAGATATTTAGCCACATTATAGCCTTTATCAGACAAATAAAATGTAATATTGTCACTCATCCCATAAAGCTGCCCGAAATACACATGAGGATTACCACTTTCAAGGTTTTTACCTTTCATTTTATCCATTACCAGCTCAGAAGAGATCTCGTTGTGGGTTCCAAAGAAGGCAGAAACTTTGTCTAAATGATTCATCACAAAATCGATTCCTGCATTGTAGTTTTTATCAGAAGCATCTTTATTAGGCTGAATCGGATCTGCATATCCTTTTTCGGCAGCTCTGGCTCTTTCTTTTTCCATATAAGCACCACGAACGATTTTGTAGCCGATAAAATACCCTTTTTCTTTGGCTCTCTGCAAATGTGCTTCCATATATTCCAATCTTCCGGTTCTATACATTTGGATGGTGTTCCAAACAATAGGTTTCTCCTGATTGTACTTCTCCATCATCTCTTCACAAAGATGATCTGCCGCATCCTGCATCCAGGTTTCTTCCGCATCTACCATTACTTTTTTATCATTTTCATGACAAAGCTGGCAAACCTCATCGAATCTTTTTACCACTCTTTCCCACTCTTCTTTTTGGCTTGAAGTAAGTTCAGCATTCTTTCCAACTGCTTCGTACAAATCAATTCTGCCAAACGCTGTAGGTTTAAAAACGATAAACGGAATAGCAGGATTTCCCACTGAAAATCTTACGATATCTTTAATCTCTTTACAAACCGCATCAAAAGTGGCCTCATCTTCCTTTCCTTCAATCGAATAGTCGAAAATACTTCCAACTCCTCTTTTGAAAAGCTGTTTAACAACTTTCATACTTTCTTCACGGGTTTCGCCACCGCAAAACTGTTCAAACAAAGTATTTTTTACAATTCCTGTAACGAAAGGAAAATCATTATGAACGGTGAAATTAAGAACAGAAGTTCCAATTTTTGTAAGTGAAGGCTGCTCGATCATTTTGAACATCCAATACGCTTTCTTTAACTGTGCATCAGATTTATCTGCGAATGCAACTTTAGTATCGTTAAAAATGGGCATTACTTTTATATAAATTTAGGTTTCGCAAATGTAAGAATAACCTCAGTGTTTTTAAAGAATTTTTTTTACAAATTACCTTCAATTCCACTTAAAAGCATGGCGATAATTCCAACGAAAACCCAAAACCTCAAAATACTGAGCGTCAAAAACTTACTCCTTCTTGAATAATTAAGAAGTAAATAAATACAAAGTACCATCACAAAAAGTCCACCTGAAAAGTAATAAGACATGAATCCCGAAATCCCCGTTCTAAGGATTAATTTCATCGAAACTGCCATAGTAAAGGTCAATAAAGCAATAATGATGATCTTGGTTGTTTTTTTACTAAAAAAATTGGGAATTGTAGTATATCCGAAAGTTTCATCCACCTTTCTTGTTAAGGTATCTTTCACTACATCAATACAAAGCAGAATTAAAAAAAGGAAAATTGCCATTAAAAATAGTTTTAACGAAAATGTTTCGTAATAAACCATCATTCCAAAAAAAGGATATAAGGTAAGGCAAACAAATGTAAAATTATTCAGAATTAAAATTCGGCTTAGTTTATGGCTGTAAAACCACATAAAAAACTGATAAACAACAAAGAAAACAAAAACTTTATGTGAAATAAACCATGCCACTCCTAATGAAATAACACTCAGCGTCACATAAGCATAAAGAAAATATTTCTGCTTAATAAAACTTTGAATTCTCGTTCTGAAAGGTTTTATAATATGATCTTTCTCAAAATCATAAAACTGATTGATAATTCCGCCCGCTAAAATGGTTAAAACGGTGCAGAAAATAATCCCGTGAACTTTAAAATCGAAAACAAATTTTCTTAAACTTTCCTCCTGATTAAACAGGAAAAAAGTAGAAACATAAAGCGCAAAAGTTAGCAATGCTGCTACGAAAAAGCGAGCTCCCAAAAGAAAGCCCACAAATTGTGAAAATCTGTAAAATAGAGATTTTTTAGCAATATTTTTATGTTGGAAGGTTTCTTTTTCAGAATTCATTCCAGCTTGTTTAGAATCTATAGATCACCTCTTTTTGGAAGCCGTCAAGCATTTTTTCAGCTTTTTCATAATCTTTGGTAAAGCCTAAAATATAGCCTCCGCCTCCGCTTCCGCAAAGTTTTAAATAATAAGCGTTAGAATCCAGACCTTTTTTCCAAATGTTGAAAATACTTTCAGGAATCATCGGACTGAAATGTTCGTACGCCCAGTGAGACAATTTTTTCAAGTTTCTGAAGAAAGGATTCATATCTTTTTTAAGAAAAGCATCGATACACGCGTTATTGTAACGGATAAATTCCTCTTTTAATGTTTTTCTGAAACCTTCTGTCTTCATTTTTTCAAAGAAAATCTGAATCATCGGACCTGTTTCTCCTGTAATTCCGGAATCGATCAGGAAAATTGCTCCTTTTCCTTCCTCACCGTCAGGAATTGAAACTTTATCTAAATTTTCTCTGTTTTCGATAAGAATCGGCAGGTTCATATAACAAATCAAAGGATCCATTCCTGAGCTTTTTCCATGGAAATAACTTTCCATTTCGCCAAAAACAGCCTTTAAATTCTTTAAATTATCTTTAGAAATAGCTTCAGGATTGTGTTTTTTTACTGAATATTTTTCAAAAATTGCAGCTACCAAAGCACCAGAACTTCCAACTCCATATCCTTGCGGAATGTTGGAATCAAAAAAAAGTCCGTCTGAAATATCCTGTTTGAATTTTTGTACGTCTAAAGTAAAATCTTCAGGCAAATTTAAATTGGCCAGAAAATCCGAATATTTTTGCAAATGTCCGTTAGATTTTTTCTCGAATTCTGAGTCGGAATCGGAAAACTTTAAAGTTCCTTTATAAAAGCTATAAGGAACCACAAGACCCTGAGAGTCTTCTATCATCCCGTATTCTCCAAACAGAATTATTTTAGCATAAAATAGAGGGTTTGTCATTTGACTAATAAATCTTTTTGCAAAGTTAAAAATTATTCCGCTGAATATAAGCAAAATTCAAGCCGAATTCTAACAAACTTTAACATTCCTTGCTTTTAAAACTTTTAATAAAATCTTAAAAACACCATTTCTTATTTTAAAGTTAACAAAAAAGCCTGAATAAATCAGGCTTTCATTATTATATATTCAAAAATTATTGTTTAATTAGTTTCTTATTGATGGTTTGTTTGTCAGTCTCAAAAGTTACCATATAATTTCCGGTTTGTAGCGATGAAATATTCACCTCAACCTTGCTTCCTTTTAACGAAGAAGCTGAATTAATTAATCTTCCCGCTTCATCATAAATTTTATAGGATTTTAAATTTTCTTTAGATGAAATAGTAATCATATTTTTTGCAGGATTTGGATAAATCCCCACTGTATTACTCTTGGTGATATCTTCAACAGCTAAAACAGCACAAGAAAAATTAGCCTTCCAACCGCTCATGTTTTCTGCCGGATCTGAAACAAATTTCACCGTAATGGCTCCCGAAGGATTCGTAGATGTAAAAGATCCCGGAAGTGTAGTTCCTGTTAAATTATTTCCGTTGGCAAACAATGGCGAACTTGTAGACGGCCCGTTGTAGATATACATAAAGTCATACCCCTGTTCCAAAGCAAATTCTGTAAACGACATCGTTAATGAGTTTCCAGAGCTTGGATAGAATGTTTTCACGATCGTTTCATTATCGCCATAATTAGCCGTTTGGCCTCCTGTATCTGTAAATAAAACACCGCTACACCAATCTGCATCTGTCATAAATAGCTGTGTTTTTTGGTAACCCGCAGAACAATCTGTACCTACAGATAATAAATAATACGTCGCCGGCTGAAGATTTGAAAAGCTGAAATTCGTAGATCGGAAGAGCG
>DKLU01000454.1:1026-2642 GCA_002455915.1 Chryseobacterium sp. UBA6632 | reverse complement strand
AAAACCGCTGCTTATATTTTAGAAAAATTTATATTAATTATTTCTTAATCACTTTCACCGCCTGTCTTGAGCCGTCTTTTAGTTCTAAAGAAATTAAATACATACCTTGTTTCAAATCACCTAAGCTGAGTGATGAAAAAGGTTTGTCAAATGTTTTAACCAATCTTCCTGAAACATCCATCACTGAAATAGATTTGACTTTAGAAACATCAGAAACATTCAAAAATTCAGTAAACGGATTCGGATATACCGATAGCTTATTTTCTATATTAGCTTCACCAGTATTCAAACATCCTGAAGAGTTGACCGTTGCCACCACCGGATATCTTTCAGACTCACAACCTGTAACGAATTTAAAATTATAAAAACACATATAATAATTTTCGTTATAACCATTCCCAGTAATACTGGCAACAGAAGAAACATAAGGATAAATTGCCCCAGACATATTTCTCATCAATCCACTGCTTGGCAATGTCGGATAGATCGTATAATCTCCCGGAGGCAAGTCTATATCAAGCGCAACAGTCTGCGCCGTTGTTCCTCCAGAAACATTAGTTGTAAAAGGAATCGTGGCAAAAGCAGAACCACCAAGCGAAACAGTTCCATTTACGATATTAATAGCCCCAGACTGACCACTTTGAACAGGGAAAACATCAATAGACTTGAATTTTGCAGGCTTTTTTACCGTAAAATAAACTCCCCATGTAGTATTTGTCTGAGCAGCAATCCACCCTCCTATAACAGCCGGCGAGGCCAACCCGGCAGTATCTACAACTCCCGTTAATGCAGATGCATAGTAAGTAGTCGTATTATTCAACATAGGTGTCGTAAAAGTGTTACCTGTTGCCAAAATACTTCCGCCCGAAGAAGAATTATACCAATTGACTACAGCACCAGCACTTGGCGTCGCAGAAAGCATCACAGCCCCTCCCGGACAACCCAAGCCTCCCGTAGTGGAAAGCGATGGTGTTTGACAAAGCGTAGTAAACATTATGGGAATACCCGTCCAGATACTTTTACTAGTAGCATCACAAAGAGATCTCACCCAAACATAATATAACGTAGAAGGCGTTAACCCCGTTATCTGAGCCGAGGTAGTATTTGAGGCAACGGAATTTGTTGCATCCAAAACCGTAGCCGATGTAGGCGCTACATTTACTGTACTGTAATATATTTCATAGCCATTAGCCGGAATTAGCGAAGGAGCAGCCCAAGATGCGATAGCAGTTGTTTGTGCTATATTTGCATCTGCAATAACCACGGCACCTGGCGTAGGACAACTAGGTGGCGACCATGTAAAAGTAAGCCCCGATGCAGGAAAATTTGTATTATTTCTTGAAAGAGATGAATTACTTGCCGTTCCAGCAGATGAATTACTCCATGACGTACCCGCCCTATTGTTAAAATCACTTTTTGAAGCCCCTCTAAAACCCACATAGGTTGGTTTATTTGCTGAACTTTCAATAAACTGAGAACCATAGACAATTGAAACTTTATTAGTTGTTTCAGCCAGCCTTAATTGAAAGTTTAGATAGCTATGCTCTGTAGCATTATCATTATACCCCAACCATTCTACCACAAAAGTTCTATTTGGCGCCACTCCTTCTACAGAA
>DKLU01000454.1:0-950 GCA_002455915.1 Chryseobacterium sp. UBA6632 | reverse complement strand
GAAGTAAAAACCTTACCAGTTCCATAGATAACAGGAGCACTAAAAACAGTTTTTGTAGCCGGGAGAGACATCGTAATTGTACCCGCAGTCTCATTAAAAGCAGTTATCGTAGCCCCTGAAGCAATACCATTACTTACCGTAATATTACCAAAATCAACAATAGTCTTCAATTTTTTCCCTACTGCAATACCCTTAAACGAAGCTACGCTAGTAATCATATTAGAACCGTTAATCACATTTCCGGTCGTTTCAAATTCTCCATTCAGATCTCTATTCATCACGGCTATAGCCGCGGAATAGGTAATGGTTGAAGAAATCAAAGAAGGGCCGTCACTTTTTAAAGTGCCAAATGTAACCCCTCCGTTTGAGTTTACATACATAGAAGTATAATCACTCCCGTTAAATTTGAAATTAAAAGGAATAGAAACATCCCATCCTGCAGTATCATTATTTCCAGGATTACTTACCGTAGCCTCACTCCCCGGAACCAGAATACCAGTAGCAGCAATACTATTAAAAAATCCTGTACTCTGAGCAAATGCATAATCAGCCACCTGAGCATTTACTCTTTGCATGGCGACCAAAATCACCAGAACTGCGACACCTGCATTTCGCAAACCAACGTATTGATCCCATGTTTTTTTGTAGAAATTTTTCATGTTTAGTTTTGTTTAAAGTGTGAAAATTACAACAAATTCAATTAAAAATAAAAATTCAACAACAAAATTCTAAACATTAACATAATTATACGATTAAAAACACAGGATAAGTTCAATATAATTAAAACTCCCATAGAGTTGATTTAACCTTAAAATAATTATAATCAATAAATTAAAAAGCAGCAGATAAAAAAAACCGCTGCTTATATTTTATAAAAATTTATATTAATTATTTTTTAATAACTTTCAATTTTTGTTTGGAGCCATTTTTTAGTTTTAAAGAAATGAAAT